>JAJWRZ010000235.1:0-1854 GCA_021633965.1 Dialister sp. | reverse complement strand
GCTACAACTTCCATAGTGCTCTCCTTTTCGTTTTTCTTTAGTATAAATGCTCAGGGGAAATTTGTCATGAGGAAAATGGGGAAAGGGGTTAGTGGTTCAGGGTTCGGGGTTCGGGGTTAGCCCACGGGACGGGATGCCTCTTGATTGCGTACGAAAACTCTGTTCGAATGAGAAATTAGAAATGGTGATGCGGCGCATAAAAATCAGAAGCGCCGCGGAGTTTCGATAGCGCTTCGTGCGCAACGTCATTTCGACCGTAGCCCTCGATCTTTATTGCAAAACGCTCATCGCCTGATGTGAGGCAGCACCAGGACATCGTTTTCCCTCGGTGCATACACGATGATTCTCGCAGTGCAGTAAAGATCCCTCGGCTGCGCTCGGGATGACGATGCCAGAGAATCCCAGTCATCAGCCACCAGTCACTCCTAATCCCCAATCCTTAGGGAAACGCTGATTAAATCGCAGAATCAGATTTCATACGGATTTTTATACATAGCTTCGTCATCATCTTCCTTAAATAGCTCGCTATTCGCGTCAGATGATTCCTCGCTCTGTATAAAAATCCAAGAATGAAATCTGACAACGATTGAATCAGTGTTTCCCTAGCTACTCATCCCTAGTCCCCAGTCACCAACAAACAAAAAAGAAGCCTTTCGGCTTCTTTCACTCTTCCCCTACGATCTGAACCTCGGTATGCAGATCCACGCCATAGGCCTCTTTGACCTTCTGCTGCACCTGATGGATGAGAGAGAGCATGTCTTCACAGGAGGCACGGCCATTATTGATGAGGAAACCGGCGTGTTTCTCGCTGACCTGTGCATCGCCCACCGAAAATCCTTTGAGTCCCAGTTCTTCGAGCATCTGTCCGACAAAATGACCATCGGGACGCTTGAAGGTGGATCCGGCGCTTCGTTTTTCAAGAGGCTGCTTCGTGGCTCTTCTCTGATTGAGATCCTTCATCAGCGCTTCGATGTCCTTTTGATTGCCCGGCTTTAACGAAAGCGTGATATCAAGGATGACTTCCCCGTTCTGCATGAAGGGGCTGTGGCGATACCCATAGCCCATATCCTTGATGGAGTGGACAATGATATCCCCCTTCGCATCACAGGTGGTGGCGGAAACGATGATCTTCGCCATTTCTCCGCCATACGCCCCTGCATTCATATAAGCAGCTCCGCCAATACTGCCGGGAATGCCGCTTGCAAATTCCATGCCGGAGAGGCCATACTCCAATGCTTTCCTTGCAGCAGCTGCCGTAGGCACTCCGCTCGCGACCGTCAGGAGATTCTCCTTCCTTTCCATGCGGTGCAGACGACCGGTGAATACCACCGCCCCTCGGATGCCTTTGTCCCGGACGAGCAGGTTCGCCCCGCCGCCCAGTACGAAAAGCGGCACCGCATGCTTGTGTGCGAGCTTTGTGATGAGGCACACTTCTTCTGTCGTTTCCGGCATCAGAAAACAATCCGCCGGCCCACCAATGCCAAAGGTGGTATGACGCTTCATGGGTTCATTTGTCTTTATCTGATTCTCTCTTAAAATGCCGGAGAAAATGCTTGCATAGTCGTTATTCATATCCGATTCCTTACCCTTATAAAATCATATCTTATTTATTATAAGGATGCACATGGAGCGCGTCAATGGGAAAATAGGAACCTTGAGTGACTGGAGACGGGTGACTGGTGACTAGTGTCTAGGAATTAGGGATTAGGGATTAGGGATTAGACTAAAAGACCCAGAGACTGGGAGATATCAGACTCCCGTATCGTCATCCCGAGCGCAGCCGAGGGATCTTTCTTGGAAAACACTGATTAAATCGTTATCGGATTTCATTCTTGGATTTTTATACAGAGCGAG
>JAJWRZ010000067.1:0-11129 GCA_021633965.1 Dialister sp. | reverse complement strand
CCATCTCTGACTGAGACAGTCCCCGCCGCCCTTCCTTCACTGAAAGGACGATCCGTTCTTCCCCCATCAGCCCCTTGGAAGAATCATAAACCGCTGCCGATGTCGTATAGCAGCTGGTATCTATTCCAAGAAACCTCATGATTATTCACCTTGTAATGCCTTATCCAGAAGTCCATTGATGAATCGATAGGACCCTTCACCGCCATATGTCTTGGCCAGCTCTATCGCTTCATTGATAATGACCTTCTTATCCGGGCGGTCTTCCCCGGAATGATAAAACTCAGCGACAGCCAGACGGAGAATATTCTTATCCACCACATTGAGCTGCGTGAGCGACCAGTTCTTTTTCAAATATGCCTTGATCTTATCATCGACATCTTCATGAGCTGCCGCTTCGATCAAAGCATCTGCAAAAGCCTTGTCCTTCTCTTCCAAATGAAGCGTCTCTTCCTCGATCGGCTCTGACTCCGGATTGAGCTCTCTGGAGTACAGCACCTTGAGTGCATATTCTCTTGCGCTTGTTCTACTCATGTCAGCCTCTCTCTATGCTATGAAATTTCCTGTCTTACATACATGGTTTCCCATGACTCCACAGGCGCGACGGATCCAGCAGATCCTGCCGGGAGCAGTTTCCCTAAAGAAACTTTGGCGGCAGGATCTGATGACACCCGTTCACTCTACCATTTCAGTAATCGTCACATCAATGCTTTCGATGTCCTCTCTTCTAAGCGAAGAGAATACATTCTTCACCACCATCTGGATATAGCGGGCAGTCTCCTGTACCTGACAGCCTTTATGCAGTGCGACAGAGATCGCCACCTTCACACGTCCATCCTTCAGATTTCGTATCCAAAGCCCGCGATGAGCCTTGAAGCCAAAGGCCTGACTGATCCCCTGCATCAGGTACTGAAAGCCATCCGCGGTGAAATGAGATACCTCAGGCATGGCAAGCAGAGCCTCTTCAATTTTCTGATATACGACTTCTTCCGATCGTTTCTTCTCTGCTTCTTCACCGGACATCTCTATTTCTCCTCACCGAAAACGATGCGTTCCACATTGACATTGACTGCATTCACTCTAAGGCCCGTAGAATCTCCGACGCTTTCCTTGACTGCTTCCTGCAGCTGTAAAGCGATAGCCGGCAGGCGTTCGCCATGCCAGGCTGCCACGTAGAGATCGATGACGATACCATTCTCCCGGATGGAGACACGCACGCCTTCTGCTTCCGCATCACTGATGACAGCAGAGATCCCATGAGAAAACCGATCATCCATCCCATAGATCCCCTTCACATGGAGCGCTGCTTCTCGGGCAATGACTGCAATGACCTGGTCCGATACACGAACGGTTCCCAGGTCATTTTTTACTTCTGCAGTTTCCATATAGAAATTACTTTACGCGTTCGATGTAAGCGCCGGTACGGGTATCAATGCGGAGCATTTCACCTTCATTGATGAAGAGCGGTACAGAAACGACATAGCCGGTTTCCATTTTAGCCGGTTTGGAACCGCCGGTCGCTGTATCACCGCGGATGCCCGGTTCGGTCTCTACGACTTTCAGTTCTACAGAGTTCGGGATATCGACGCCGATGATGGTGCCGTTGAAGAATACGACATTGCATTCCATTTCTTCCTTCAGGAAGTTGATCTTGTCGCCGAGCTGTTCTTTGTTCAGCATGATCTGTTCATAGGTTTCCGTATCCATGAAGCAGTAGGAACCATCAGCTTCATACAGGTACTGCATCGGTTTACGTTCTACAGTAGCCGGCTGCAGTTTGATGCCTGCATTGAATTTACGTTCTACGACAGAGCCGCTCTGCAGGTTTTTCAGCTTAGCACGTACAAAAGCTGCCCCTTTGCCTGGCTTTACGTGAAGGAATTCAATACACTGCCATACCTGTCCATCCAATTCTACGGTAATGCCCGGGCGTAAATCGTTACTAGAAATCATTTAGTTTTTCCTCCTGCTACACTCTTAAAAATTTCTTTGGGAATTTAGTCAAGATGGAGATTCCATCCTTTTCTATTACAACCGTATCTTCGATACGGACTCCACCAACACCTGGGATATAAACCCCCGGCTCCACAGTTTCTGTCATACCTGCGCAAAGGATGGTATGATCCCTTGGCGACAGCGTGGGTGTTTCATGGATCTCCAGTCCTACACTGTGTCCCAGCGCATGACCGAACCACTTATCCAGATCCTTCTCTTTCAAATATTTTCGGGACTCCTGGTCCACATCTGCTGCTGCAAGGCCAGCCCTCAGTATCTTTTCGATATGCTCATTGCATCCCAGCACCGCATCATAGATGTAGCGCTGCCGCTCTGAGATCTCCCCGACAGCCACCGTCCTCGTAATATCCGAGTGGTAACCATGGTAGATCGCACCGAAATCAAAGGTGACGAGATCACCTTCTTCGATCACCTTATCTGTCGCTGTCCCGTGAGGATAGGCAGACCGCCAGCCGGATGCCACGATCGTATCGAAAGATTTTCCTTCCGATCCGGCCTCCAGCATCGCACACTCCAGGATCGTCCGAAGCTCTGCCTCTGTCACACCCGCCTTGATATAAGGCACGGTCTTCTCAAAGCCCAGATCGGAAATCCGGCATGCTTCTTCGATGAGGCGGATCTCTTCCGCACTTTTGATCTGGCGCAGCGTATCAGGCACTACGAAGACGAAATCAGTTTCCGGCAGTACCTCATCGAAAGAAAGATACATCTTATACGTCATACCCGCTTCGATCCCGAAACGAGTGACGTGATGCTTTGCAGAAAGCTCTCCCACCGTCTCCGCCAGTTTTCCAGCATAGTCGATGATGGTAAAGCCCTTCGCCTCTTCCTTCGCCTGTTCTGTATAACGGCTGTCTGTCAATAAATAGCAGTCATCGGCCGTTAAAAAGAGATAGCTGTCAGATCCGGTAAAGCCAGAGATGTATCGGCAGTTTTCATCCTTCTCTATGAAAGCTGCATCTACACCGCTCTCTTTCAGAAAATCTGAAATCATTGCTCTTTCTATCAACATATATCACCGCTTTCTATCATCTAAATATATTACCGTATTTACCCTCTTTTGTCCATGAAAAAATTAAGAAGGTCAAATATCTCGGCCAATCGGGCAGGGTGCTCTCTGAAATGCAGAACCCATTGCACGCTCGGGCCCTATCGAACCTGTGCCGCAGCAAAATGAAAAGCCGCCCGATAGGTACCGGGCGGTGATGAGATCGTTGTTTGATCCTCTCTTGCACGTTCATGCAGCAAGCGGATAGGGAGACAGCGATCCACGTAGTGAGTATACCGACGAAGTGTTTCATGAATATGCTTACAGCGTCAGATCCTCGATGGGATCGGCATTCCCCTAGTTCCCATTTCTGAGCTGATTCAGCTTATCCTGCACAGACTTTGGAAGCGCGCGGCCGATCTCGCTTCGAAGATTTTGATTGTTATGATGAGAAATGAAAGTGGTCTGCACTTTCTTGTCTTCATTCACTGCACGGATGAGATCATCGACAGCCACACGATACGCCCCATTCCCAAGGACCTGGCTCTGTTCCGGTCCATCCGAAGTGACGACGTAGATCGAGCGGTACTCCTCCCTGCGATCATAGGACTCTTTTTCGATATAGCTGTCAGCCGTCATGCGGCTCGGTGTGAAAACAATGGTGAAATTTTTCCCCATCTTTTCGATCCTGGCCTTATTCGAGCTGCCCTGTCCATCGAAGACAACGATCATCTCCAGATTGTTGTGCGCCCCGTAGTCTTCCAGAAGATCGATCAGCTTCTTGCGGCTTGACTCAAGGTCCTCCCGGTCAAAGACCTTCGGAAGCCAGAAGATCACGTTGTAGCCATCGACCAAGTATAAATCTTTCATAATACGGCTCCTTGCTGTTCAGTAACGGATGACCAAAGATCGGATGAAGCGGGTGACGGGCGGCTCGGCCCCTCTCACGCCGGAGATCTGTCACTCACCTCTCTGCTTCGCCGCCTCATAAATAAGGAGCGCAGCTGCCACCGAGACATTGAGAGAAGAGACCTTCCCTTTCATCGGGATACGGACACAGAAGTCACAGAGTTTTCTCGTCAGAGGAGAAACGCCCTTCCCTTCCGCGCCCATGACGATGACCAAAGGCCCCTTGAGATCGGCATCATAATAGAGGCTTTTCCCATCCATATCCGCGCCCACGACCCAGAAGCCTTTTTCTTTCAGCCCCTCCAGCGTCTGACGGATGTTTCCCGTCTGGCACACCGGAAGATAGGCAAAGGCTCCGGCCGCTGTCTTCATAGCCGCCGCCGTGACGGGCGGGCTCTTGTGCTTCGGAAGGAGGACAGCCGCCGCTCCCGCGCACTCTGCCGTGCGGACAATGGCGCCCAGATTTCTCACATCCTCCAATCCGTCCAACAGGATGAGGATGGGATCTTTTCCCTCCCAGTCCGAGAGCACTTTGTCAAGTTCTGCATATTCATACGGTTTGAGGAGAGCGGCTGCTCCCTGATGCACGACACCGCCAGCCATGGCATCCAACTTATCTTCTGCGATCTCAATCACAGGAAGTCCTTTGCTTATAGCTTCTTCTGCGATCCGGGCGAGCCTTTCATCTTTCCAGCCTTCCTTGATGAAGACACTGCGCACCCGATCAGCCCGCAGGAATTCAGTGACGCTGTTTCTGCCGAAGGTCATGAGCGAGTCATCCTTCACGGGACGAACCCCATCACTGCTTCTCCGCTTCGGCGGTCTTTTCTCCCTGTGCCTGGCAGAAGGAAACCGGCCTTCCGCCGGTTTTTCCCCCCTCTGTTTTCTATTGCTTTGCTTTTTAGTCTGCATGTTGGAATTCTCCTGCCACATACTTCAAGCTTTTTTGGAGGATGAACCGCAGGCGTTCCTCCTCTCCCGCAAGCTTCAGATAGCCAAGAAGAGCTTCAAAAGCAGTGGCTTCACGGTACTCTTCGACAGTCGCACTCTTCGGTACCGTACTCGATGTATTTCTTCCTCGCTTGCATACCTTGAGCTCTCTGTCATTCAAAACTTCGCGAATCTCAAAAAGGATACGGCTCTGCCAGCGTGCCGATACAATTTCCGAAGTCAGTGTCGAAAGGATCTGCACCTGGTAGATACCGGTATGAATGAGTGTATCCCGGATGAAGAGGGACCAGACGACATCTCCCATATAGGCGAGCGTCAGTGCATCCATAGAGAAAGCATCCTGCTCCGTGATGGGCGCAGCCTGCTTTCCCATCTTTTGCACCATCTGTTTTTTCAGAAATAAAACTCTCTTAAACTCCACGTTTCTTCCACCTTGCTCCTGTCGGGGTATCTTCGATCACGATACCAATGTCCCCCAGCTTATCACGAATCTCATCAGCCAGCTGATACTGCTTTGCTTTGCGGGCAGACTGGCGGACCGCAAGGATCACATCCATAAGGTCGTTGTAGTCCTTGTCATCATAGGCCTCCTGCTTCTTCCATTCCTTTTCAAGAATGCCGAGGATGTCTAAAATGATCTTGAAGGTCTTGCCTGCCTTTTCAAAAGCCGCCTTGTCGAATGCGATGCCGCCATGGACTTCATTGTAGTATACATTGATCGCTTTGGCGATCTCAAACATGGCACCTGTGGCAAGGCCGGTATTAAAGTCGTCGTCCATCGCTTCATAGAAGACTGTCATCGCATGCTCAGAAGCATCGACAAGTGCTTTGGAGGCTTCCGTGACTGCACTCCCCTCAGCAGAAGAGAGCTCTTTCACGCGAGCAATGACGTCTTTCAGTTTTTCCATATTCTTTTCCGCTTCTTCCAGACGGTCATCAGAGAAGTCGAGCGGGCTTCTGTAATGGGTGGAAAGCAGGAAATAGCGGAGCGCATCGCCGGAGTATTTTTCCAGCACATCTTTGACAAGGAAGAAATTATTCAGCGATTTGCTCATCTTTTCTGAATTGATGGTGATGAATCCATTATGCAGCCAGTAGTCTACGAAGTGGCAGCCGGTGCAGCCTTCGGACTGTGCGATTTCATTTTCATGATGTGGGAAGATCAGATCGCTGCCGCCGCCATGGAAGTCGAGTGTATTGCCCAGATAGTGGGTGGACATGGCCGAGCATTCGATGTGCCAGCCCGGGCGTCCCTTGCCCCACGGGCTTTCCCAGAATGGTTCGCCGGGCTTTGCCGCTTTCCAAAGTGCAAAGTCTCCCGGATTTCTCTTTTCATCATTGACTTCGATGCGGGCGCCGGCCAGCATATCTTCGATCTTGCGTCCGGAAAGCTTGCCGTAGTCTTTGAATGTAGAAATGTCATAGTAAACATCGCCGCCAAGGACATAGGCATGCCCCTTCTCGATCAGTGTCTTCACCATATTGATAATGTCCTTCATGTGATCGGACACTCTCGGATACATATCGGCACGACGGACATGGAGCTTATCCATGACTTCAAAGTACGCATCAATGTAACGATCGGAGATCGTTTTCCAGTCGCTGCCTTCCGCATTGGCTTTATTGATGATCTTGTCATCAACGTCCGTGAAATTCTGTACAAAGGTCACTTTATAACCGATGAATTCCAAATAGCGACGGATGATATCCCAAGTAACAGCCGGACGGGCATTGCCGATATGCGGATGGTTGTAGGGAGTGACGCCGCAGACGTAGATCTTCGCTTCTCCTTCTTTGATCGGATGGAATACTTCTTTTTCTTTTGTCAGTGTGTTATATACTTTGATCTCTTCCATAAAAGCCTCCTGTTTAATTATATATGTATTTTTTTGAATTGCTACATAACACGAGGAAGCCGGTCATGCCATCTTCTGATTTTCACGTATAGAAATCATGGCTTCCTCCTATGGCGCCTGAAACAGCTCGATGTTTTTTGCAAACAAAAACCACCGCCTCACAGAGACGGTGGCCCGCTATTCCACTCTGTCGGCCGAAGCCGCGCAAAATGTTTTTATCGCAAACACATCACGGAAAAGGATACTTGCGAAAACGCTGATCTATCGCAGGAACAGTATTCCCCTGCTTTCCCCTTTTCAGCTCCCAAATGCATTTCCTTACGAATCACCTGGATAGTTTCACCGATCCTATCCTCTCTGAAAAGCTTTTCGAAAGTACTTCTTCTGTTCATCGCCTGCATATGATATTGACAAATGAAGCATCTACAGCTGACCTGGCTTTTGACCCCACACTCGCCTGCTGGAGCTTTAGCTACCCGGCGCTCGCCTCTCACAACTCACTCTCTCGGTTTTCCCGGCAGGACTTACTTCTAAACCGCACCATGCTCAGCAGCCCTTTTGACTGCGTTACGTGGATCGTTTTGGCTGCGACTGCCATCGACTTTCAGCCACAGACCTGTGATGCTTATTGATTATTATAGATGGAATAGGGATATTCTGTCAAGGGGATTTCGTGACTAGTGACTAGTAACTAGTGACTGGTGACTGGTAGCTAGGGATTAGGAGAAAGCGGTGATTGAAATAGCGCAGTTGGTACACTGACCGTTCTGCAAGGAAGATCTCTCGGCTACGCTCGAGATGACGACGGCGCGAAGCGCTATCAAAATTCTGCGGCGCTTCACTATTATTTGCGCCGCACCACCATTCCGCATTTCTCATTTCGCATTCAAGCAGAACCAAAGGACGGCACTTCCTCGGGGCTAACCCTGTAACTTAAGGAAACACTGATTAAATCGCAGAGTCAGCTTCTACAAAGATTTTTATACACAGCTTCGTCATAGCCTTCCTTAAATAGCTCGAACCTGTCAATCAGTTATTTTCCACGCCGAGCTCATGCTCTACGACGGAGGCAATGTCATCAATGATCCGTTCAAGCTGATTGATCTCCTTGCCCTCCCCCATGACACGGATGAGCGGCTCCGTGCCGGATGCACGAACGAGGATGCGGCCATCGCTGCCGAGTTCTTCTTCAGCAGCACGGATGGAGTCACGGATGAGTTCATTGTCTTCCCAGCCATTCTTGCTGTAGACCTCGACATTTTTGAGAATCTGTGGATACGTGACCATAAGGTGATTGAGTTCAGACATGGTCTTTCCGGATTCACGCAGGACCTTCAGCGTCTGCACCGCAGTGATGAGACCGTCGCCTGTCGTATTGAATTCTGGGAAAATGATATGGCCGGACTGTTCACCGCCGATGGAGTAGTCATGCTTCAGCATTTCCTCAAGAACATAGCGGTCGCCCACCTGTGTGGATACCGTCTGACAGCCGTTTTCCTTCAGGGCTTTGCCAAAGCCAAGATTGCTCATGACAGTGCCGACGACCATATTCTCATGAAGACGTCCTTCTTTCTTCATCTGGAGGGCATTGATGAGCATCAGATGGTCACCGTCCATGACCTGTCCTTTTTCATCGACAAAGAGACAGCGGTCTGCATCGCCGTCATTGGCAATGCCGCAGTCTGCGCCAAGCTCCAGGACCTTCTTCTGCAGTGTCTCGATATGCGTGGAGCCGCAGCCGTTATTGATATTCACACCATTTGGTTCATGGAAGATCGCAGTGACTTCTGCCCCAAGCTCTTCCAGCATCGCCGGCAGGAAATCACTTGCTGCGCCATTCGCAGAGTCCGTCACGATCTTAAGACCTTTGAAATCGCCCTGCACAGTCGAAAGAACATGTGCTCTGTACTTATCGGCCAGCTCAGGGCGGTGCGAGATCACGCCGATCTTATCCCCTGTCGGACGCGGGATCTCTTCATCATGACGAAGGATATTTTCGATATCTTCCTCAGTCTCATCCGGCAGCTTATAGCCATTTTTATCAAAGAACTTGATTCCATTATCTGGGAATGGATTGTGTGAAGCAGAGATCATGACGCCGGCATCATAGCCTTCCGTGCGGGTGAGGTAGGCAATGCCCGGTGTCGGAATGACGCCTGCAAGATCGACATCAACGCCAGATGCACAAAGACCGGCAGAAAGAGCCGCCGTCAGCATGGAGCCGGAAATGCGGGTATCCATACCGATCAGGAAGCGATGCTTACCGCTGGCCTTGCAGAAGTACGCGCCTGCCGCGCGTCCGAGCTGGTACGCCAGCTCCGGCATCAATGTGGAATTTACGAGTCCACGCACACCATCGGTACCAAACAATGTAACCATTTTATTTCCTCCCAATAATTTCTTGATAACTTTCGTATTCTACCGCGAAGGGACCATTTCGTCAACAGGGCGGGCGGGAAATGGTCGCCGGAGAAATGCGGATCGAATTGCAGGATCCGGCAGGACCGGTGTCTCTTTAATCCTTATCTATTTCTATCGTGACCGTCGTCTGTGAAACAGTGGTACTGCCGCCTGCGGGCTTCGGGATGGTCACGGTCTTCCGGATCGTATCCCTGGCCCCTGTGACGTCGATAGGATCAAGACTCAGTACACTGTTTTTTTCGAAGTAACTGATCGGCGCAGTCAGTGTAGCGACAGGCGGATCGATGGTGATCTTACCCACCTTGTATCCTTTGGCCGGTTCACCTGTCGTTTCCGCCTTCATCGGCAGGTTGCCGATCCTTGTTTCCTCCTTCATCTTTACATTGATGCGGACCTGGCTCGGCATCACATCAAGACCGGTGACGGTATTGCCATCTGCATCAAGTACATTCACACTGTCAAATTCCACAAAATTCTTGTCCTTGCCGGATACATTGACAGAGACCACGGCGCGATCCGCCTCTGCGATCTTGGAAGAGCTTCCCGCGATCGTGATCGTGTCCGGTGTCGCTTTGCGGCTTTCGACTGAGAAATTCGCATCCGGTGTACCGAAGACTTCGATCACGGCAGGGAGTGTCTTCACGGCATAGGTGTCGATATTGAGGTCAAAGTACTCCGGCGTGACCGAGATGACGGATTCATCCCCCGGTACAGAGATATGGATCTTCGTATTCGGGAAATCGCCATCGGTAAGACCAGAAAGGTCCACATAGGCTTTGATGTTATCTGAACGCATATAGACCATATCGCTCCTCGGCATGCGGATTTTTGCCTTGACTTTGTGAGGCACATTGGTCGCCACCAGCGAGCGATCCAGATTTCTGACTTCCACGGGGACCGTGTAGGTATTCTCCACCATCGGATTCTGTTCATTCATCACGTACACCCAAAGGGCGCAGGCTGCGATCAGACAGAAGATTTTGGGCAGCCACCACTCATGTTTGGCAAATCTCATTTCAGGGGGCTCCATTTCTGTAATACATCACTGACATTCTTCGGCTTGCCTTGCATCAGGTAGTTGCGAAGGATATTTCTAAGGCTCTCTGCATCCTGACCACGATAAATATGACCACCATAGGTGTAGGATACGATGCCTGTCTCTTCACTGACGACCACCACGACACAGTCTGCCTGTTCGCTCATGCCGATAGCCGCTCTATGGCGGGTACCCAGCTCGGAAGAAAGGCTGTGATCACGTGTCAAAGGAAGCAGACAACCTGCCGCCATGACACGGTTCTCACGGATGATGACCGCACCATCGTGCAGCGGAGTATTCACGATGAAAATATTCCCCAAAAGCTCCTTGGACACCAGCCCCTCGATGCGAATGCCCGTATCGATGCGATCATCGAGACCGACGCTTCGCTCGAAAACGATAAGGGCGCCGATCTTATTTGCGGACATGACCATGGCCGCATCGACGACATCATCGATCACGTGATCCCACTCGATCTCATTCATCATGCGGGAGGAAACATAGAATTTCCCGCGACCGATCTGCTCCAGCGCCCGGCGCAGCTCCGGCTGAAAAACGACCGGAAGAGCGACGATGAGGACAGTCATCAGTTTATCCAGGATCCAGCTGACTACATGCAGCTGCAGCCATCCCGCCAGCACGGTAAAAAGCCCGAGAAATACCAGCCCTTTCAGAAGAGCTGTCGCTCGGGTATCCCGGATCAGGATGTAAATACGGTATAAGAAAAAAGCGACTACCAGGATGTCCAGCACATCCCAAAGCCGCATGGTCATAAAGAGTCCCTGTATCTGACTTGACATAGTAGTACCTCATAAAAATAAGCAGAGCGATATCGCCTTCGGAGAGGCCGGCCTTTGAAAACAATTTCTTCAGGCTTACCTAGGGAAACACTGATTCAACCGCAGAGTCAGATTCTACAAGAATTTTTATACATAGCTTCGTCATAGCCTTCCTT
>JAJWRZ010000234.1:0-1884 GCA_021633965.1 Dialister sp. | reverse complement strand
GGATCGTCAGATCGGCAGTATGCTGTATGAGCGGACGATGATCTCTCACGAAAAGTATAAAAACCTTCTTATTGGGAACGGCGGACTTGCAGCTTTGCGCGATTCCTATGTGTTTGAATTTCTCGAACTTGAAAAACCGTACAAGGAAAAAGATTTGCGGCGGCAGATTGTCTCGCATCTGAAAGATTTCATTTTAGAGTTTGGACATGATTTCACTTTTGTTGGCGAAGAATACCGTGTTCAAGTTGGCAACACGGATTTCTTCATTGATTTGTTGTTCTATAACCGTGCATTGTCCTGCCTTGTCGCAATCGAATTAAAAATTGATACTTTCCGCCCTGAGCATCTGGGACAGCTCAATTTTTATCTGGAAGCACTTGATCGTGATGTAAAGAAGCCGAATGAAAATCCGAGTGTTGGTTTAGTCCTCTGTACCGGCAAGGATGATACTGTAGTCGAATACGCGCTCAGCAGGTCTATGTCTTCGACAATGGTCGCAGACTACACATTGCATCTACCTGATAAAGCCATTCTGCAAAACAAGCTGCGTGAATTGACAGAGCTCGCACTGGAAAGTGGCGAAGGTGACCAGGGTGATGAAGAATGAATGCTGTCATCTATGCCCGCTATTCCTCCGACAACCAGCGCGAGGAATCTATTGAAGGGCAGCCCCGAGAGTGCCGGGAATATGCTGAACGTAACGAAATGACGGTTGTCGGAGACTATATTGGCCGGGCATTATCTGCAAAAACAGCAGATCGCCCCGAGCTCCAGTACATGATCAAGGACAGTGCAAAAAGGTTGTTCAAGATTGATAAATTTGTAAACGCTGTGTATGTGTTCGATGATAAACTGGTCTTGACCTACAATTATCAGCACGGAACGGAGGCAATCTCGCTTGACGAGATCGAGTCGACATTGAGTTCGGATTTTGATGGGGCTACTCCATCAGAAAGTGATAGAATCGCAGCGTGCGATTCTTTTTTTCTTTATATGGGAAGAATGGATGGCGAGGGGGATTTGGATCGCAAATAAGAAGGGAGAAGTAAAGGTGTTTTTTTACATACGAAGAAGCCAAGGCAAGACGCGCACGGATGAAGGCAGGGGACGATCCGGCTGATGGGTAAGGCCCGATCTGCGGATCTGCCATCTTTTTTATATTGACACTCATCGATATTCATGATACAATTCAAATAGAGAACATTCGATATTACAAAAGGAGGTACCAACCGTGATCCAGATTATCACAGGCACAGAAAATTTCGACAAGGCGCTGGAAAAGGGCGATATGATCGCTGGCTTCAGCGCACCATGGTGCGGCTACTGCCGCCGCCTGCAGCCGATGATCGTGAAGCTGTCGGAGGAGATCGATATCCCGATCTACGGCGTGAATATTGATGAGGATGAAGCACTGGCAGAGCGCTATCACATCGAGACGATCCCGGATATCGTGTATTTCAAGGACGGCAAGCCGGTGGACAGCATCATCGGCTATGGCAATGTAGGGTATCCGGAGCTCAAGGCGTTCGTGGAGAAGAATCGGTGATAGCGGCTCTATGATAGATATCAGCTATAGTGAGTGGCACAGGCGAGCGCAGCGAGTCGGGCTGTGAATGAAAGCTCTGCTCACATGAGGAATGAAGGCAGTGGCTTTCTGCCATTTGAGATGAAGGTATTCTTGTATCGACGACTTCATCCCTAGCTACTCATCTCTATCTGCCAGTCACTCGCTGCTCTTTCTGCTTTCTTCATAGAGTATTGAGAATCCCCTGCACCTTTTTGGTGATGTGAAATAACGATCATCTCATTTTCGCGTTCAATCTGCCGCGGGGGGACTTGCAGCTCTCATAGGAGTGACTGGGAAACCTTATCCCAGCTGTCTTT
>JAJWRZ010000066.1:0-11306 GCA_021633965.1 Dialister sp. | reverse complement strand
TGAGAAATTAGAAATGAGAAATGCGAAATGGTGGTGCGGCGCAAAAAATAATGAAACGCCGCAGAATTTTGATAGCGCTGCGCGCCGTTGTCATCTCGAGCGTAGCCGAGAGATCTCTATTGCAGTATGGGAATCAGCATGTATGCACCATTTCATCAACGACGTTTTTGTTCTGCATCTTTCTGTTATCTCGCACTGACTTCTTACCGTTGTACAAGAAAGATCCCTCGACTTCGCTCGGGATGACGATACGTGGGAAGCGGTACCAATCTCAAACCCAATCCCTGCTTTCAAACTTCAAGGTTCAGGGTTAGCCCCTTGGGCTAACCCTGAACCTTTTCCATTGCTTTCCCTTTACAACGTATGGTATAATAGTATCGCAAGTTATGTGTATAGAATTTCCTGGTGAGTGAGCTGCGGCTCACTTTTTCTTATATATGGAACAGTTTCGTGAACGGACGCATGCGCATCGGGGAAGGGGCATATTTTTATCGCGCTGACGCTGCGATCTATGGAGCCCTTGCTCTTTCAGGAGCACTTCGGCGTTCACGTTTGATTGATTTCAAGGAGGCTTATCATGGCACATAAAGCAATCGAAGAAGCCGTAGAAGCTTTGCTGGAACCGATCCTGGATGCGGATGGCATCGAACTTGTCGATGTCGAGTATGTCCGTGAAAGGAATTGGATCCTTCGTATTTTCATTGACAAGGAAGGCGGCGTGGATCTCGCAGACTGCCAGAGCATCAGTGAGAAGGCGGGCGAGATTCTGGATGAGAAGGATATCATTCCGGATAACTACATGCTGGAGGTCTCTTCTCCGGGGCTCGATCGTGTATTGAAGAAGGATAAGGATTTCCGCCGCTATGCGGGAAGCGATGTGGACGTGAAACTGTTTGCTCCGCTCGAAGAGGCAGGCGGCGGCAAAGCGTTCACCGCGCATCTGGAAGGGCTCACCGAGGAGGGTGATCTGGCGCTGACGCTCGATGGCGGTAAGGAAATCGCATTGCATAGAGATAAAATTTCACAGGTAAGACTTCATTTTTCGTTTTAATCGAGGAGGAATAGTTCATCGTGGACGGCAAGGTATTATTGGAAGCAGTAGAAGCCCTGGTCAAGATCAAAAAGGTTGACAGAAATATGGTATTTGATGCACTGGAAATGGTGCTTCTGACCGCTTACAAAAAGGAAAGCGGCAGCAATGCCAAGGCTTCGGTTTCTCTCAACCGTGAAACCGGGGAATATAAAATTTATGAAGAAAAGACCGTCGTGGACGAGATCCATGAAGATTCTGAAAATGCAATCAATGAGATCACGGTGGAAGAGGCAAAGAAGATCGACCGCAGCTATGAAGCAGGCGACATGCTCCGCATCGATGTGACACCGAAGAATTTCGGCCGTGTCGCAGCGCAGGCTGCTAAGCAGGTCATGATCCAGAAGCTGCGTGAAGCCGAGAGAGGCTCCATCTATGACGAATTCTCCGGCCGTGAAGGCGATGTGATCACCGGCGTAGTGAAATGGAATGAATCCCGCACCATTTTTGTTGACCTCGGCCGCGTAGAAGGGATCCTGCCTTTCGCAGAACAGATCGAAGGCGAAGAATTCCAGCCGAACGATAAGATCAAGTGCTATGTCCTCGAAGTCAGAAAGACCACGAAGGGACCGGAGATCATCCTCTCGAGGACCCATCCGGGCCTCTTGAAGAGACTTTTCGAGCTGGAGGTACCGGAAATTTACAGCGGCACCGTGGAGATCAAGAGTGTCGTCCGTGAAGCGGGCTCCCGCTCCAAGATCGCCGTATATGCGATGGATCCGGCTGTCGATCCGGTCGGCGCGTGCGTCGGGCCGAAGGGACAGCGTGTACAGAATATCGTGAACGAGCTGCATGATGAAAAGATCGATATCGTCCGCTGGGACGAAGATCCGGCGATCTACATCGCCAATGCCCTCTCCCCGGCAAAGGTCGTTTCCGTTTCCGTATGGGAAGAAGAGAAATCCTCCTATGTCATCGTACCGGACTACCAGCTGTCGCTTGCCATCGGCAAAGCAGGCCAGAATGCCCGCCTGGCTGCCAAGCTGACGAACTGGAAGATCGATATCAAGAGCGAAACGCAGGCGAATGAGGAAGGCTTCGGTGAGACCGACAGCGCCGATCTCGATGACGACATTCTGGGAGATATCGAAAGCGATATGGGGGAGGAAGCTAAGGAATGAAAGTAAAAAAGATCCCCATGCGCATGTGCGTAGGCTGCAAGGAGCTGAAGCCGAAGAAGGAGCTGCTCCGTATCGTGGCTCTGCCGACGGGACTCATCGAGCTCGACCGTACGGGCAAGAAATCCGGCCGCGGCGTCTACGTGTGTGACGATATCGAGTGCTTTACCAAGGCCTACGAGTCCCATGGTCTTGAAAAATCCCTGAAGCGTCCGGTATCCAAGGATGTATACGATGCGCTGAAGGAACAGATCGAGAATGGATGAGCCGGTATACCGCATGCTTGGCCTTTGTATGAAGGCAGGTCGTCTGCTTTCGGGAAATGAACAGGTGGCAGAAGGGCTGAAAAATGTGAAAGCTCCGAAAGGGGCCCTTCTCATTATCACGGAAGACAGCTCCCCAAGAACAAAGGATGAGTACAGAAATGCTGCAGAAAGAGCGCATATCTCCTACAGACTGTTTGGAGAAAAGGAAAGGCTGGGCAGCGCCCTCGGCAAAGGGGTGCGCACAGCGGCGCTCATCACAGACAAAGGCTTCAGCCGTGCGATCGCTGAAAAGATCGACAAGGCGCTGGCTGAAAGATAGCTGCCAGGGGCAGATGGAAATGGGCCTTAGAGCCGCTCGTGACCAGAGAGCGGCCGCCGCATAGGAGTCCCATTTCTGCGATAATAAACCATGAATCAAATTGACATACACTTGGGAGGCTGCTTATGCAGAAAAAGAAGTACAGAGTTTATGAACTTGCCAAGGAATTTGGCAAGACAGATAAAGAGGTCATTGAAATTTTGAAAGCCGGTCATGTCGATGTGACGAACCGTCTCTCCGGCGTGGATGACAATGGCAAGTCCATCCTTGCGCGTCACGTCGCTGCGGAAAAGAAGAAAGCGGCAAAGCGCCCGGTGATGCGTACCGTCCGTTTTGATCAGGCAGGCCAGCCGAATGGCAAGAAGGGCAATGCCCGCCAGTCCTCCTACTCTTCCTATTCCACGGAAGAAGCAGCGCCGGCAGAGGCTCCGAAACCGGCTCAGAAACCGGCTCCGAAGGCAGAAGCTCCGCAGAAGGAAGCGCCGAAGGCAGAGCCGATCAAAGCGGCAGAACGCCCGTCCCGTCCGGCGAGAGAGACATCCCGTCAGGATGTGCGCCGTGACGGAAGAAGAGACGGCCAGAGACGCGATGGAAGAAGCGAAGGCAGAAATGATAGAAACGGGGAACGTCGTGACGGGGGAAGTCGCTCTCAGGGAAGAGACGGTCAGAGAAACGATCGTTTCAGCCGCACCGGCGACCGCCCGCAGGGAGCAAGAAATGGACAGAGCGGCGGCAATGGAAGAAATGACCGCTTCAAGAATGACAGAAACGGTGACCGCCCGAAGACCGATCGTCCGGCTCGTCCGCAGCGCCCGGCAGCTGCTGCCAAGGCTCCGGTAGAAGAGACCGCGCAGAAGCCGGTCACCAGAAGAGCGGAAAAACCGGCTAAGAAAAAGACGAAGAAGGACTGGGAAAGAAGCCGCAGAGAGAAGGAAGGCGGTTCCCTCATGGCCCGTTCTTTGAGCCAGAGCAAGAAGAAGAAACACACGAATGAAAAGAAAGTGGCTGCGTACCCGACAGAAGTCGAGCTGCCGCCGAGCGTTACCGTCAAGGAGCTGGCTGAGCTTTTCGGACGTGAAGTCAGCGAGATCATCAAAGCACTCATGATGGATGGCGTCATGGCGACCATCAACCAGAACCTGGACCGCGACACCATCGAGATCCTGGCAGAAGAATTCGGCATCACCCTGATCGAAGCAGAAGCTCCGGCGGATCCGACCGAGTATATCCCTGCAGAGGATGATCCGCGCTTCCTGAAGCCAAGACCGGCTGTCGTCACCATCATGGGCCACGTCGACCATGGCAAGACCACCCTGCTCGATGCCCTTCGTCAGACGAATGTCGCGCTCCACGAAGCCGGCGGCATCACCCAGCGCATCGGTGCATACCAGATCCGTTATAAAAATCACAAGATCACCTTCCTCGATACCCCGGGTCATGAAGCCTTTACCGCGATGCGTTCCCGCGGCGCGCAGCTGACCGATATCGCTGTCCTCATTGTAGCAGCCGATGACGGCGTCATGCCGCAGACCATCGAAGCGATCCATCACGCGAAGAATGCCGGTGTACCGATCATGGTCGCGATCAACAAGATCGATAAACCGGGCGCCAACCCGGACCGTATCAAGGAAGAGCTCGCCAAAGAAGGCCTGCTCGCCGAAGACTGGGGCGGCGATGTCATCATGACACCGATCTCCGCGAAGAAAAAGATCGGGCTCGATGATCTTTTGGAAAACATCCTCCTCGTTGCTGAAATGCAGGAGCTCAAGGCCAATCCGAACCGCGAAGCATACGGCGTCGTCGTCGAAGCCCAGCTGGATAAAGGCAGAGGCCCGGTCATGAGCGTCCTTGTCCAGAACGGTACCCTCCATATCGGTGACGGCATCCTGGCCGGCAAGAGCTGGGGCCGCGTCCGCGCGATGAACAATGAAAACGGCCGCAAGATGAAGAGTGCGGAACCGTCTGTCCCGGTCGAGATCCTCGGTATGGACAGCGTGCCGGAAGCCGGCGACCACTTCTTCGTCATGGATGAAAAGAAGGCCAGAAATATCGCTGAGATCCGCGCATCCCGTGCGAAGGAAGAGGAACAGAGAAGTGTCCAGAAGGTCACCCTTGACAACATCTTCGAAAAGATCAAGGAAGGCGAAATGAAGGAACTCGACGTCATCATCAAAGCTGACGTCCAGGGCTCCGTCGAAGCGCTCGTACAGTCCCTGCAGGCCATCAAGAGCGAAGAAGTCCGTATCTCCATCGTTCACTCCGCCGTCGGTGCGATCAATGAATCCGATGTCATGCTCGCTTCCGCATCGAATGCTCTCATCATCGGCTTCAACGTCCGTCCGGATGCGAATGCACGTGCTATGGCTGAAAAGGACGGCGTCGACGTCCGTCTCTACCGTGTCATCTATGACTGCATCGATGATGTCAAGGCAGCGATGGCCGGCATGCTTTCGCCGACCATCCGCGAAGTGGTCCTCGGCCATGCGGAAATCCGTCAGGTCATCCACACACCGAAGGTCATCGTTGCCGGTTCCTACGTCCAGGACGGCAAGATCACAAGCAACTGCCAGCTGCGCCTGATCCGCGACGGCATCGTCATCCATGAAGGCAAGATCGCATCGCTGCGCCGCTTCAAGGATGATGTGAAGGAAGTCGCTGCCGGCTTCGAATGCGGCATCGCCATCGACAGCTATCGTGACGTCAAAGAGGGAGACCAGCTGGAATCCTTCGAACTGAAAGAAGAAGCTGCTGAACTGAAATAATGCGTATACATCGTTCGCCTTTACAATTTCATAAGGGCGAACGATTTTGTTTTGTGGGGTGACTAGGGACTAGGAGACTGGAAGACCAGGAGACTACAGACTCTCTCGTATCGTCATTTCGAGCGAAGCGAGAAATCTTTCTTGCAGACTGCTAAACGAAGGATGTGTGAAAGCAGAAATACGTAGCACCAAGGCGTCGTTTTCCTGCCGGTGTTTATGTGATACTGACCGCAGTGCAAGGGAAACGCTGATTAAATCGCAGAGCCAGATTTTACAAGAATTTTTATACATAGCTTCGTCATAACCTTCCTTAAATAGCTCGAAGATCCCTCGGCTACGCTCGGGATGACGACAGCGCGAAGCACTATCAAAATTCCGCGGCGCTTCTGATTTTTATGCGCCGCACCACCATTCCTAATTCCTCATTCCTAATTCCTCATTCGCGCAAAGCTTTCATCCACAATCAAGGGGCGCCCGCTCACGGGCTAACCCTGAACCCACAACCCTTACACTCGACCCATGTTCGAATCGTATTTCCAGAGAGCGAGGTACTTACTATGTCCGAATTACGAGTACGCAAAGTACAGGAATTTATCAAGCAGGAAGTGAGCCAGATGCTCCTTCATGATCTGAAAGACCCGCGCATCGGCTTTGTCACGGTGACCGAAGTCAAAGTGACGGGCGATCTGCGCGAAGCGACCATTTACGTCAGCCTTTTCGGAAAACCGGAAGAGAAGAAAGCATCGCTCGATGCGCTGAACAAGAGCCACGGCTTCGTCCGCCGCGAGCTCGGGCAGCGACTCAAGATTTATTACACCCCGGAGATTTCCTTTGCCGAAGACGCTTCTCTTGACTACGGCATGCACATCGACGGCCTTCTGAAAAAGATTCACAAAGATGAGGTGGGAGAATGAGCCTTGCACTGAACCATGCCAAAGAGATCGGCAAGAAGGAGGCCATGGATTTTCTGAAATCCCACAAGCGCTTCCTGCTGGTCGGTCACGAACATCCCGATGGAGACGACGTCGGCTCTATCTGCGCGCTGCACAATGTCCTTGTCTCGATGGGGAAAGAAGCAGACATGCTGCTTCCGGATCCGGTGCCGAAGGTGTACACGCTGGTGAAAGCGTCCGCGCTCGTGCACACGGAGATCCCGGAAGAGAAGACTTACGATGCGATCGTTTTCACTGACCTCTCGAATCTGGAGCGAGGCGGGAATTTTGATTTCCCGAAAGACATCGACTCGCTCGCGATCGACCATCACCGCACGAATGAACGCTTCACGGACCTCCTCTATCTGCAGTATCGCTATGCGGCGACAGCGGAAATGCTTGCGGAAATGTTTTTCGACGAAGGCATCGAGATGGACAAGGACACCTGCAATGCACTTTACATGGGCATCGGCACGGACAGCGGCTTCTTTAAATTCAGCTGCACCTCGCCGCATACGCTCCTGATGGCGAGCCAGCTCGTTGCGATGGGCGCTGATCCATCCTATATCTCCAATCATCTCGAAGAGAAGTCCATCGAAGCCATGCACTGCTACGAGCTGGTGGCAAAGACGGTCCACTCCTATGCCGATGGAAAGATCGTCATCGCATACATGGATCAAGACGCCATGGCGCTCGATGGAGAGAATTCCGACTATTACGCTTCCATCCCGCGCTGCATCCGCGGCTGCGAGATCGCTGCACTCTTTAAATATCGCAAAGAGGGCGAGACCCGTGTCTCCCTGCGCTCCAAAAATTATGCCAATGTCGCAGAGCTTGCCGGCGAATTTGGCGGCGGCGGTCACTGGAAGGCAGCCGGATGTACCATCGAAGGCGACTTTACAGAAGCGGAGAAGAAATTCATGGCTGTCGCGGAGAAGTACCTCTGATGGACGGCGTACTGAATGTATTGAAGCCGGCGGGGATGACGTCCTTCGACGTGATAGCGCGTCTGCGGCGCATCTATGGGCAGAAGAAGATCGGCCACGGCGGGACACTTGACCCCATGGCGGCGGGCGTGCTCCCTGTCTTTTTGGGACGCGCGACGCGCCTCATCGAGTACGCGCCGATCCATCGGAAAACGTATGAAGCGGAATTTCTGATGGGCCTTGCCACTGACACCGAGGACGTGACAGGGACCGTGGTGGAGACGGGGGAGATCCCTGCCGATCCTTCGATCTGGGAAAGCACTGCGGAATCATTCAAAGGAGAGATCCTCCAGCGCCCCTCGTCCTACTCTGCCATCAAGGTGAATGGCGAGCGCGCCTACAAGCTGGCGCGTGAAGGAAATGCCGTCGAGCTTCCTCCCCGTCCTGTCACCATTTACGATCTGATCCTCCGTGAGGTAAAGCCGCCGCTCCTCCGTCTCTCCGTCACCTGCTCGGCAGGCACCTACATCCGTGCGCTCGGCCGCGACTTGGGGAAAACGGCCGGATGCCCGCTCACCATGTCCTTTCTTCTGCGCAGCGAGATGGGGCCTTTCTCTATCGCCGAAGCAAAGACACTGGAAGAGATCGAAGCGGATCCGGAAGGCGCGCTCATGACTGACCTGCGCCCGCTCCTTTCCACGCTGCCACTCCTTGCGCTCGATGAGAAGGAAGCCGCTGATTTCCTCTTGGGCAAACGCCTTCGCACGCGAGAAAAGCCTGTGGAAGTCGCCGCCGCCTTTTGCGGTCCCCGCTTCCTCGGTACTGCCAGTGTAGAGCGCGGTGTCATCCATCCGAAGAAAGTGTTTAATTAAGTTTTTAGTGACTAGTGACTGTGAGACATCCGTCTCTCCCGTATCGTCATTTCGAGCGAAGCGAGAAATCTTCTTTGCAGACCGATAAACGATGCATGTGTGAAAGCAGAAATACGTAGCACCAAGGCGTTGTTCCGTACCAGCGCTTATGTGATACTGACCGCAGTGCAAGAAAGATCCCTCGGCTACGCTCGGGATGACGACAGCGCGAAGCACTATCAAAATTCTGCGGCGCTTTATTATTTTATGCGCCGCACCACCACTCCCCACTTCTCACGCAAGGGAAAACTTTCAAACGTAGTCATGGGGCAGCACGCCCCGTGGGCTAACCCGAACCCTTAAACCTTAAATCCATCATCATGACCATTCTACCTACTTTACACGATTTACCCAAAGACCAGCCCTTCGTCCTAGGCATCGGCTTCTTTGACGGATGCCATCTGGGACATCAGGTGGTCTTTTCCGAAGTGAAGCGCCTTGCGAAAGAGAAGGGCGCGCAGCCGGGTGTTCTCACTTTTTATCCGCATCCGATGAAAGTGCTTGCGCCCGATATTCATGTGCCGCTTTTGCAGTCCATTGATGAAAAGATGGATGCACTGGCCGCTCAGGGCATGGCACTGGCCGTCTGCATCCGGCCAGATGAGACATTTCTCGCAAAATCCGCTGAAGATTTTCTGGGAGAGCTCGCTCGCCTTCCCGGCCTTGTCGGCCTCGTCACGGGAGAAAATTTTTCCTTTGGCCACGGTGGTCTTGGGAAGAGTGGTGACCTCGTGCGCTTCTTTGAAGAAAGCCGTGTCACCGTCCGCATCGTCTCACTCCGAGAGAACGCAGGGAAGAAGATTTCCAGCACCGCCATCCGCCAGTGCATCCTCGCGGGAGAGATGGAGCAGGCGGCGCGCTTTCTGGGACATCCTTACACGATCCGGGGTGACATCGTCCATGGCTTCCGTCGCGGGCATGACGTACTCGGATTTCCGACGGCGAATCTGGCTGTCTCTGAAGACCGTGTCCTTCCGCCAGATGGCGTCTACGCGACGCGCGCGCTGGTGAAGGGGCATACCTTCCCTGCCATCACGAATATCGGAAACAATCCGACCTTTGGCAATGCGAAGAAAACGATCGAGACGTTCATCTTTGACTTCGACGAGTCCATCTACGGCGCATCCTTCTCGCTCGCATGGGTCAGCCGCATCCGGGGAGAAATGAAATTCACCTCACCCGACCTTCTGGTGGCGCAGATCCATCAGGATATCCAAAAAGCGAAAGACATACTGCACGTATGAAACAGCCTGCGCGAAAGCGCGGGCTTTTTTGTAGGGGATAGACGGAGCTCTGGTGGCTGTTGGCTGGTGACTAGTGGCTAGGGATTAGGAAACAAGTGGCTAGTCACCAGTCACTCTCCCTTATGCGCTGCTTATTCCTGAATTGCATACGTTTATCCCTGCATCATGCATAATTAGTATACCGATTGAGATGGAATATCTCATAGAAGAATGATATAATAACAAAAGTAGATGACAGGCTGTTGATACGCCTGTCTATTTCATTGCGTGAGATCCGATGGAAGGGATCTTCGCCAAGTTCCAATGGGGGTTTTTATGGAAGCGAAAACAAGTGGCAAAAGTATTTTGAGAGACCTTGGGACGTGGATCGTCATAGCCACGGTACTGGGTGCAGTCGTCGGGCTCTTTCTGGGCAAGAGCGCACACATGCTGGCACCGATTGGCGACCTTTTCATGCAGCTCATCAAGATGATCGTCGTACCGATGGTCTTCTTCTCGCTGGTCGGCGGGGCAGCGGCGCTGGGGAAATCCAAGGGCGCTGGCAAGGTCGGTATCGTGACATTCCTGTATTACGGCGTGACGACAGCAGTTGCCGTGATTTTGGGATTGGCATTCAGCGTTTTCTTCCAGCCGGGCAGCGGCATCGACATGGCAGCGATCAGCGGGGCGGCTGTGCAGGTGGGCGACCTTTCCAAAGCGGGCGCGCTTCCTGGTTTCTGGGAGACGATCATCGGCTTCGTGCCGGCGAATCCGGTAAAAGCTCTGACGGATGGCAATATCCTGCAGATCATCACCTTCTCTCTCTTTGTCGGCTTCGCGCTGGCGATGCTGCCGGCGGAAGAAAAAGAGTTCATGAGCCGCATCGTGGATAACTGCACGAAGATCTGCATCAAGATCATGATGGCGGTCATGATGCTCGCGCCGGTCGGTGTCTTCTGCCTGATGGCGGACGCGACGGGAAGCTTCGGCTATGATGTACTTATGAAAATCATTTACCTCATCGGTCTTTATGTCTGCGTACTCTTCCTTGTCACCTATGTGATGATCGGCGGCTCTGTCGCATTGTTCTCGAAATGCACGGGGTATGTGGAGTTCTTCAAAGCGATGTGGAAGGTACAGGTGCTGGCTTTCTCCACCGCATCCTCCATGGCAGCGCTGCCGCTCAATATGGCAGTCACGGAAAGAGAGCTGCATGTGTCTAAAGGAACCACCTCCTTCGCGCTTCCGCTGGGGGCGACCATCAATATGAATGGCAATGCAGCATACTATGCGATGGCAGCTATTTTCATCGCGCAGATGTATGGCATGGAGCTTACGATGGGCCAGTATATCGCGATCATCGTGACGAGTACACTGGGCGCGGTCGGACAGGCGGGGGTGCCGGGGCCGACGCTTCTTGTCGTCGCTGTTTTGGTATCTGCCGGTATCCCGATCGATGCACTTCCGATCCTTTTCGGTGTCGACCGTATTTTTGATATGCTTCGTACAGCGGTCAATATCACCGGCGATGCAGCCTGTGCGACCATCGTAGATCGCTTTACGAATGAGGAAGTCCGTGAATAGTGACCTCTGATGGGTCATTGGTCTTATATGGCAAGCCACAAACGGCTGGCGAAACGAAAACGTTTCGCCAGCCGTTTTTTCTTTATGGAAACACTGATTAAATCGTTGTCAGATTTCATTCTTGGATTTTTATACAGAGCGAGGAGACATTCGACGCGAATAGCGAGCTATTTAA
>JAJWRZ010000065.1:0-11338 GCA_021633965.1 Dialister sp. | reverse complement strand
CGGTATGGGGGAATGGGTTTATTTCACGTAGCGTACAACGAATATGTTTGGAAAGGACTATTCCCGTATCGTCATCCCGAGCGAAGTTGAGGGATCTTTCTTGCATACTGGTATAGCGTCCTATGTGAGACTGCAGGGAAGGGGAATCCTTCTGCGAAAGGAGCAAGAAAGCGCGGAGTGCAAGGAAGATTTCTCGCTGCGCTCGAAATGACGGTGGGGGGAATGGGTTTATTTCAAGTAGCGTACAACGGATATGTTTAGAAAGCGCTATTCCAGTAACGTCATCCCGAGCGAAGTGTAGGGATCTTTCTTGCAGGAGGGAATAATGTCGTATGTGTGACAGCGGAAAATGGGAAACCTTTTGCGAAGGAAGCAAGAAAAAGTGGAGTGCGAGGAATATTTCTTGCTGGGCTCGAAATGACGGTATGGGGGAATGGGTTTATTTCAAGTAGCGTACAACGGACATGTTTGGAAAGGACTATTCCTGTATCGTCATCCCGAGCGAAGTCGAGGGATCTTTCTGGCATACCGGTATAGCGTCCTATGTGAGACAGCGGAAAAGGGGAAAACTTTTGCGAAAGGAGCAAGAAAGAGCAGAGTGCAAGGAAGATTTCTCGCTGCGCTCGAAATGACGGTATGGGGGATGGATAACCCACGTCCCGTATAAAGGATATGTTGGGGAAACGCCGCTTCCGCAACGTCATCCCGAGCGAAGTCGAGGGATCTTTCTGGCACACCGGTATAGCGTCCTATGTGAGACAGCGGAAAAGGGGAAACCTTCTGGGAAAGGAGCAAGAAAGAGCAGAGTGCAAGGAAGATTTCTCGACTGCACTCGAAATGACGGTAGGGAAAGCAGCTGATTCTATGAATTTGAGATTTTAAATTCATAAAAGAATATGAAAGGAAACCACTTGAATATGAGCATTGCTGTGTGCTATATTAAGACAAGCATAAAAGCCCCTATGCCTCTATACTAATCAAACGATAGCAGAGGAAACACGGTCACTCGCGCGATGAGTTTTGAAAAGTGTAGGAAAAGGGCGGACTGGTTCCGAGAAGGGCGAATCAATTGTATTTTTCAAGGACGGGCGGCTTTCTGAAATATATTCAGCAGGCCTAAAGAATAAGGCTCCCGATAAATGAGTCAATTCTGAAAATCTTAATGATAAGATACAACCTGTTCAGAAAAAGACGATCGTCTTCTCCTATGTTTTTTTAAGGAGCGATTTATTATGAAAAAGATCCTCGCACTGGCTGCTGTAGCAGCACTCACCGCTGGCGTATCCGCTTACGCTGCAAATCCATTCTCCGATGTTACCGCTGATGACTGGGCTTATCAGGCAGTATCCGACCTGTCCGCTCAGGGCGTCGTAGAAGGCTATCCGGACGGCACCTTCAAAGGCGAAAAGAACATGACCCGTTACGAACTGGCTCAGATCGTTGCTCGCCTCATGGCAAAAGAAGACCAGCTGAATGCAGAGCAGCAGGCGACCATTGACAAGCTCGCCGGCGAATATGCTGACGAACTCGCTAACCTCGGCGTTCGCGTTTCCAACCTCGAAAAGAAGGTCGGCAACATTTACTGGTCCGGCAACGCTCGTATGCGCTATATGACCCGCGACAATGCTAAGAAAGACGCTAAATGGGATGGCCGTATCCGTCTGAACGTCAAAGGCGAAGTCAATGAAAACACCTATGTTCAGGGCAGATTCGTCAACAACATGAACTATAAAGATTCCGGTGATTCTAGCACCACCATGGACCGTGTTTTCGTACACCATGACTTCGGCGCTGCTGGCGTCACCCTTGGCCGTTTCGAAGCAGACTTTGGCAATGCGACCAACGGCACCTGGCTCTATAGCAACCGCATTGACGGTGTAGAAGCACAGACCAAACTTGGTAAAGTTGCACTGAATGCAGGCTATGGCCGTCTGCAGGATGTCACCGCGACCAAAACAGGCGTGGCTGATTCGGGTGAAATCAAAGACGTATTCTACGCTCAGGGCAAAGCGAATCTCGACTTTGCAAAAGTCGGCGTAGACTACATCAAATTCCAGGGCAACAATGGTGCTGAAATTCTCGGCGGCAACCTGAACGTTCCGATCGCTAAGAATCTGGAAGTTTTCGGTGATTACTATGTAAATACTGTCGCTAAAGGCGCTGGCGAAGGCTGGCAGGCAGGCCTTGGCTACAGCAACTTCAACAAGAAGAAAGTCGGTACCTTCGATCTGAATGTTGCTTACTTCCACCTGATGGATGATGTATACCAGGGCGGCACTGGTACCCAGATCGGTGACCTCCTCGACAGCATCTCCGGCAAGCACACCTTCTGGCTCGCTACCGGTGATCTGGTTCTTCAGAAAAATGTAACTCTTCGTGCTGAATATGCATTTGCTGACAGTGCGAAAGACAAAGCTGCAAAAGACCTCGACGATGCTTGGGCAGTATCCCTGAACTATGCATTCTAATCATAGAGATGATTAGTAAAAAGGAAATCCCTCATGGGATTTCCTTTTTGCATGCAAGGAGGGTGAAGCAAAGAGCAGGAGGTCTAGGCCCTTTGCATTTTCTGCGCGCGGCTTGCATACTGCAGTTAATTTCATACAATGACTGACTTGAAGAGGAGTCCCTTGGGGACTCCTTCTTTTTTACCTAAAGGGAAATTAGAATATAGCTAAATCATAATTTCTCCCTTGCGGAAAGATTTATTTCTGTAGTATCCTAAAAGCAGCTCATATCCTGCCCGAGATATGTGCGAAGGACGAAAGGAAATGGCAGAGGAAACACGGTCACTCGCG
This sequence comes from Dialister sp., assembly GCA_021633965.1. Lineage (GTDB taxonomy): Bacteria > Bacillota > Negativicutes > Veillonellales > Dialisteraceae > Dialister. The sequence continues at coordinate 8,540 of JAJWRZ010000065.1, read as the reverse complement.
CCGCAGATTTTCGAGTACTCCTTCGGAAAGGGCAATCCTATATAGAGGGAAGATTTCCCATTTCTCAAAGGAGCGAATCTAACATGAAAAAGATCCTCGCACTGGCTGCTGTAGCAGCACTCACCGCTGGCGTATCCGCTTACGCTGCAAATCCATTCTCCGATGTTACCGCTGATGACTGGGCTTATCAGGCAGTATCCGACCTGTCCGCTCAGGGCGTCGTAGAAGGCTATCCGGACGGCACCTTCAAAGGCGAAAGAAACATGACCCGTTACGAACTGGCTCAGATCGTAGCTCGCCTCATGGCTAAAGAAGACCAGCTGAACGCTGAACAGCAGGCAACTCTTGACAAACTCGCTGGCGAATACGCTGACGAACTCGCAAACCTCGGCGTTCGCGTTTCCAACCTGGAAAAGAAGGTCGGCAACATCTCCTGGGCTGGCGATGCAAAGATGATGTACACCAACAACGCTAAAAAAGCTGGCGAAGGTAGCGAAGATACCTACAAAGGCCGTATCCGTCTGAACGTCAAGGGTCAGGTCAATGACGCTACCTACGTTCAGGGCCGTATCCTGACCAACATGTACTTCAAAGATGCTGGTAAAGATGATGGCAACACCACCATGGATCGTCTCTTCGTGAACCACAACTTCGGCGACAAGACCTCCGTTGTTCTCGGCCGTCAGGATCTGACCGTATTCAGCGGACTCGAATATGATGACGCATTCGATGGCGCTAAACTCGCATACAACGATGGCAAATTCGATGCTTACGCAGCATTTGGCCAGATGAACGCAGGCACCGATGCTCAGAAGGCTACTGATGCAGCATTTGGCGGCCTCGGCTATGACTTCGGCGTGGCTAAACTGAACGCAGCTTACTTCAACTTCACCGGCGACAAAGCAAAGACTGCTTACGGCTTTGACAGCATCTGGGGCGCAAACCTCGTTGTTCCGGTTGATAACTTCAGCGTATTCGGCGAATACTGGGATTCCAACGCTGACAAGAACGACAACGCTTACCAGGCTGGCATCGGCTACAGCACTCTCGATGCTTCCAAACCGGGCACCTTCGCTCTGAACGTTGCTTACAACAGAGTCGGTGCTGGTGCTTACCTCGGCGGCACCACCTATGATGCATCCGACTTCTTCGATATTGCTGCTGGCAAAGATCTGAAGTTCTGGAACGTATTCGGCGACGTTGTTCTCCAGAAGAACGTTACCCTCCACGGCGAATACGCTTGGGATATCGAAAACACCAATACCAATACTGGCTATGATGACAACGCTTGGACCGTTTCCCTGAACTACGCATTCTAATTCTTGGATACTCCAGTAAAAAAGAAGCTCCTTATGGGGCTTCTTTTTTTATTCGATGCGTGTAATAAAATATATTGACAATGTATCTAAATTTCAATACAATAGGAACAGGAGGTGAGCAAAATGGCTCAGGCAACAATGAATATCCGTATGGATGCGGACTTGAAGAAGCAGTTTGAAGCATTCTGCTCCGAGATCGGTATGACCATGACGACAGCTGTGTGTGTGTTTGCAAAGATGGCTGTGAAGGAGCGCCGGATTCCTTTTGAAATCAAGGCTGACCCCGATCCGTTTTATTCGGAAGAGAATATGCGAGTTCTTCGTGAGCGGGTGGCTGCCATTCGCTCCGGAAAAGCCAAGCTGAAGGAGCATGAGTTGATCGAGGCGGATGAATGAGAAAACTGTGGCTTGAAGAAGCGTGGGAAGAGTACATCAGCTGGCAAACGAAGGATAAAGCCGTATTGAAGAAGATCAACAGACTACTGAAAGATATCGATCGATATGGCTATGAGTGCAGCGGCAAGCCGGAGCCTTTGAAAGGGGATCTTTCTGGGTACTGGAGTGTTCATATTGACCAGAAGAATCGCATCGTCTTTCGCATCGATGGAGAAGAAAATCTGGAAATCATCCAGTGTGGGACGCACTATGGGGATCGGTAAGCAAAAAACGCCTGTTCTTGTAAAACGGGCGTTTTTGCATTTATGAACTGCTTCAGCATCTCCCTGGGCTCATCATCTCCAATGAGTTTTCTTTCGTAGACTTTTAGGATTCAAATCCCAAAAGTCTACGAAAGTCAAGCGTTTTAGGATTTGAATCCTAAAACTTTGTCGTGATGGGCCGTCAGCAGTAGGTAGCCAACGGACAACCATCGCCATATCGACTCTCTTGAATATCGAAAACTTTCGTGCTATAATGTACACATCAGCACCGATCAATTAAGAAAGTGACTATCGAACAGTATGAAAGGTTGTATTTCTTAATGACGCGATGGAAAATAAAGGTATACTGCTTTTGCAATAGACTGATTTTCCGCTGTATGCATTTCCCCATCCGGGATCACCGCCCAATCGTAAGCATCCCGATGGATTTCTATATCGGAAGAGGGGGCTAGGGAATAGGAACCTCGAGTGAGTGGTGACTAGTAGCTAGGGATTAGTGGCTTGGGATTAGAAGACCAGGAGACATCAGACTCCCGTATCGTCATTTCGAGCGAAGTGAGAAATCTTTGTCATTCGCGTTCAGGCGGGCAATGTTTGGAAGGTACAAAACGGGAAACCTGCTACCCGCAGACTTTCGGGTATCGCCACTAGTTGTACTCCGCGGCGCTTATCAGTTCTCATACTTCAGATAAGCCATTCTCTAACATACGACGTTTTTCTTTGCTCAGGATGACGAAACGCGCCGCACCAGCATTTCTCATTTCTCATTTCTCATTCAGGCAGAGCTTTCATCCCAAATCAAAGGGCAGCATGCCCCACGGGCTCCCCCCTTTCCATTTCTGAAAGGAAGGTCATTCTTATGGCAGACATCCAGAAACAGTACGGACTTTTTATCGACGGTGATTTTGTACCAGCCGGTGACGGCGCTACATTTGTAGCGCACAATCCGGCGAATGGCGAAGAGCTTGCTCTCTTTGCGGAAGCGACGAAGGAAGATGTAGACAAAGCTGTGAAAGCGGCTCGCGCAGCGCTTCCTGCTTGGTCGAAGACATCCCCTGTCGAAAGACAGAATCTTCTTCTCAAAATCGCAGACATCATCGATGCCAATGCCGATCACCTCGCTCTCATGGAGACGCTCGACAATGGCAAGCCGATCCGCGAGACGAAGGCAGCGGATGTTCCGCTCGGCAGCGACCATTTCCGCTATTTTGCAGGGTGCCTCCGTGCGTGGGAAGGCAGTGCGACGATGATCGATGACAATACCATGTCTCTCATCCTTCATGAACCTGTCGGCGTGGTCGGGCAGGTCATCCCGTGGAATTTCCCCTTCACCATGGCATGCTGGAAGCTCGCGCCGGCGCTTGCGGCGGGCAATACCATTGTCATGAAGCCATCCTCCCACACATCGCTGTCTTTGATGGAATTCATGCGTCTCATTCAGGACGTCCTGCCGAAGGGCGTGGTCAATGTCATCACCGGCAAGGGCTCGAAGTCCGGCCAGTGGCTACTCGACCATCCGGATCTGGACAAGCTCGCCTTCACCGGTTCCACCGAAGTCGGACACGGCGTGTATCAGGCGGCCTGCGACAAGCTCATCCCCTGTACCCTCGAGCTCGGCGGGAAATCCGCGAACATCGTCTTTGACGACTGCGACCTTTCCCAGGCCATCGACGGCGCCTGCAAGGGCATCCTCTTCAATCAGGGACAGGTCTGCTGCGCAGGCTCTCGTCTCTTCGTGCAGGAAGGCATCTTCGATGAATTCCTGAAACGCCTGAAAGCGACCTTCGAAGCGGTCAAGATCGGCGATCCGACGGATCCATCGACCCAGCTCGGCGCGCAGATCTACAAATCCCAGCAGGATAAAGTCCTGAATTACGTCAAGATCGGCATCGAAGAGGGCGCGACCCTCGTGACGGGCGGCAAACGCTATACCGAAAACGGCTGCGACAAGGGCTACTTCATGGAACCGACCATCCTTGTCACCGACAAACCGGACTGCCGCGTGTGCCAGGAAGAGATTTTCGGACCAGTCGTCGTAGTACAGAAATTCAAGACCGCTGACGAAGTCATCGCGCTGGCCAATGACAGCGTGTACGGCCTCGGCGGTGCGGTATTCACCAAGAATATCAATACAGCCATGAAGGTCGCACGTAGTGTCCGCACCGGCCGTATGTGGGTGAATACCTACAACGATCTGCCGGCAGGCGCACCTTTTGGCGGCTACAAGCAGTCCGGCATCGGTCGTGAAACGCACAAGGTCATGCTCGAACACTACAGCCAGATGAAGAATATTTTCATCAACCTGAAGGATGGCGTCAGTGGGATGTATGATATCAAGTAAATAGGTCACGCAAAAGCCCGCTCCGTGAGGAGCGGGCTTTTTGAGCTTCAGAGGTTGGAGGATAGCGCTTTTTCCGTATCGTCATTGAAAGCGTTGCCGAGAAATCTTTCTTGCACACCGGATATCACAACTGGTGTCCTTGGCGGTAGGCTCAATACTTCTCGTTTCTTGCCATCAAACATCCAGCATTTTCCTGCCTGCAAGGGGGATCCCTCGGCTGCGCTCGGGATGACGGTGCGGGGAAGCAGCCTCAGCGTTTCCCTGATCGCGAACCACTAGTCCCCAGTCACTATTTTCCCCCTATTCTATCAAATGTCCCGACAGTGGTTTGAATGGATTATAAAAATATTCTAATTATTCACTCTTTATATTATGGTATAATAAATTAGTTAATGAGAGTGTGTATTGCGGTCACAAGGAAGGGCGGCTCTCGCGGCCTTCCTTTCCTAAGCATTTTTCCCTATCAAGGAGGAAAACGGATTGGAAACGAAACGTGATTTTATCTGGAAGATGGGCGGCCAGCAGGGACAGGGTGTCGAGTCCTGCGGTGAGATCCTCGGCAAGGTCCTGGCGCAGGAAGGATACTCTCTGTTCAGCCAGCGTCTCTTTGCTTCCCGTATCAAGGGCGGCCACACCACCATTGCGCTGCGTATTGCGACGAAAGAAATCGCGACCATTGGCGAGCATGTAGACTGTCTGGTCGCACTCGATCAGGAAACGATCGATATCCATGGCAAAGAAGTGCCGGAAGGCGGCGTCATCATCGCCGATGATGCGTTCCACCCGAAATTTGAAGCACATACCGGCCGTATGTTCCTTGCGCTCCCGATCACGGAGCTGGCAAAGAAATACGGCAGCATGCAGATGAAGAATATCGCAGCGCTCGGCATGAGTGCCGGCGTGCTGGGATTCCCGGAAGAACCATTCTACGGCTTCATCGCCGACCGCTTTGCCAAGAAGGGCGATGAAATCATTTCTAAAAACAAGGCGATCTTCAAGGATGGCTATGATACGGCCATCGCTGCGATGCACGGCGTAGAGCTTGGAAAGCTCGCGACCCCGCCGAAGAAGGATCAGCTCTACCTGCTCGGCAATGAAGCAGCAGCGCTTGGCGCGATCTCCGCAGGGGCCCGCTTCATGGCATCCTACCCGATCACGCCGGCGACGGAGATCATGGAATACATGATCAAAGTCATCCATAAGATCCATGGCACTGTCGTACAAACCGAAGATGAGCTCTCTTCCTGCATGATGGCGATGGGCGGCGGCTATGCAGGCGTGCGTGCCTTCACCGCGACCTCCGGCCCAGGGCTCTCCCTGATGGCAGAGTCGATCTCCATGGCAGCGACCGCAGAAATCCCGGTCGTCATCATCGACGTCATGCGCGCCGGCCCGTCCACGGGTATGGCGACCAAGGTGGAACAGAGCGACATCCGCTACGCGATCGGCTCCGGCCATGGCGATGCGGAAAAGATCGTCCTTGCGGCCGCTTCTATCGAAGACTGCTACTATATCACCCAGGAAGCCTTCAACCTTGCTGAAAAGTTCCAGACTCCGGTCATCGTCCTTTCCGACCTGCAGTTCGGCATGTGCAAGCAGTCCGTCCCGGCCTTTGATCTTCACCGCGTCGGGATCGAGCGCGGAAAGCTCATCCGCGAAGGCCTGCCGGAGCTTGATACGAAGAAGAAAGAATACTTCCATCGTTTCGAAGATGTGGAAGACGGCATCTCCCCGAGAACCATCCCGGGCGTGAAGAACGGCATGTTCCTCTCCACGGGCCTCGAACACAATGTCTTCGGCAAACCGGCAGAAGGCGTGGGCGACCGTGTGATGGAGATGGAAAAGCGCCATCGCAAATTTGCCGGCGTAGCGGAAGCGATCACCCCATTCTACGTCAACCATGAAGATACAGAATGCGACCTGCTCCTCGTAGGCATCACCTCCACCGGCGGTGCGATCGATGAAGCCTGCGAAGCACTCGAAGCAGAAGGCAAGAAGGTCAACCACCTGCACCTGCGTCTGCTCTCGCCATTCCCGGCCGAAGCCCTTCGCCCCTACATCGAAGGCGCGAAGAAAGTCCTCATCGTAGAAGAAGACCTGACAGAGCAGCTCCGTGAGCTCTTTGCGATCCATTTCTCCTGCCATGACAAACTGCTGTCCTGCCTGCAGTATGACGGCACCCCGTTCACGGCATCCACCATTCTCAAAAAAGCTAAGGAGGTCTTCTAAGATGGCATCACCGCGCGACTATAAAAATACCATTATTCCGAACTGGTGCCCCGGCTGTGGCGACTACGGCATTCAGAATGCCATCAGCGCCGTCTGTGCGAAAAAAGGCTGGGCGAATGAAGACATCACCCTGATCTCCGGCATCGGCTGTTCATCCCGTATCGGCGGCTACCAGTACTGCTACGGCGCTCATACCACCCACGGCAGAGCCCTTCCCTTCGCACAGGGCATCAAGTGTGCAAACAAGGACACCCATATGATCGTCTGCTCCGGCGACGGCGACTCCTATGCCATCGGTCTTGGCCATGCCATGCATGCGATGAAGAGAAATATGGACATCACCTACCTCGTTTTTGATAATCAGGTCTACGGCCTCACCAAAGGCCAGACCTCTCCGGCCTCCTCCCAGGGCTTCGTCACCAAGACCACCCCGGACGGCAACCCGATGACCCCGCTCGATGCGCCCTCCATGGCCATCGCAGCCGGTGCCACCTTCGTCGCTCAGGCCTATGCCATCGATGGCAAGAACCTTGTCGACATCATCGAAAAAGCCGTCGATCACAAAGGCTTCTCTTACGTCAATATCTTCACCCCGTGCGTCACCTTCAACCATTTCAATACCGTCGAATGGTACAATACCCACCTGAAGAAGATCTCCGACATCCGTGAATCCTATGATCCGACCAGCAAAGCCCAGGCCTTCCATCTCCTCGCAGAAACCGACAGCCTCGTCACCGGCGTCATCTACGAAGAGACCGGCGCCCTTCCTTTCGGCGACATCGTACCGTCCAAAGACATCGCGCTCGTCGACTATGTAGAAAAGCCGAGCCAGGAAGTCTTCGACGACCTCTGCAAGGAATTCAGATAGCAGATATCCTCCTTCCGGAGAAAATCGGGAGAAGCGGTGAGAAATCTACCCCCTTCCCAAGGAAGGGGGAAGCCCGAAGGGCAGGGGGTTGGCCGAAGGGAAATGAGAGCGAAGCCAACCTCCGGCGCTATGCGCCACCTCCTTCCAGAGGAAGGAGGGAGAAGTGGGGTGAGTAACCCACCCCCTTCCCATGGAAGGGGGATGCCCGAAGAGCGGGGGGGCCGAAGGCGAAAGAGAGCGAAGCCAACCTCCGGCGCTCTGCGCCACCACCTTCCAGAGGAGGGAGAAGCGGTGAGAAATCTACCCCCTTCCCAAGGAAGGGGGAAGCCCGAAGGGCAGGGGGTTGGCCGAAGGCGAAAGAGAACGAAGCTAACCTCCGGCGCTACGCGCCACCTCCTTCCAAAGGAAGGAGGGAGAAGCAGCAAAAACCTATCTACTCTCCTTCTATAGGAAAGAGTGTTTTGCAACAGGTATGCCTATGATTACAAATCGCCCCCGGGTTTCTAAGTCCATGCGTATGCGCTCGCGAGAACTTAGAAATCAAATGACTCCGGAAGAAAAGCAACTATGGTATCATTTTCTGAGAACATATCGGCCTAGAGTAACAAGACAGTATGTGCTGGGACCGTATATCGCTGATTTTTATTGTGCAAAGGCTGGGCTGATCATCGAAATCGATGGAAAGCAGCATTGTACAGAGTCAGGATTTGCGCATGATACTGTAAGAACGCATTTCTTTGAGAATTATGGATTAAAAGTAGTGCGATTGACCAATTTTCAGATTCATTTTCAGTTCAATGAATGTTGCCAATATCTGGAAACCATTCTCCGTGAACGGATAATGGAGCGTGCTACTATGGGTGAGTAATCCATCTACCCCCCTTCCCATGGAAGGGGGGATGCCCGAAGGGCAGGGGGTTGGCCGAAGGCGAAATGAGAGCTTAGCCAACCTCCGGCGCTACGCGCCACCTCCTTCCAGAGGAAGGAGGGAGAAGTGGGATGAAAGGCATCTACCCCCTTCCCATGGAAGGGGGATGCCCGAAGGGCAGGGGGTTGGCCGAAGGCGAAAAGAGCTTAGCCAACCTCCGGCGCTACGCGCCACCTCCTTCCAGAGGAAGGAGGGA
>JAJWRZ010000064.1:0-11346 GCA_021633965.1 Dialister sp. | reverse complement strand
TCGCTATTCGCGCCCTCTGTCTCCTCGCTCTGTATAAAAATCCAAGAATGAAATCTGACAACGATTTAATTAGTGTTTCCCTAGTGATCGCTGGGGGGACTTTTCCGGGACCTATTTTTCTACTATCATTCCCTATAATAATGTAATAAAATAAGGAGGGGCAGGAATGCCCCTCTTGCTTTTTCGGAGGTACATATGGAACATACAGAATACATCGCCCACTTGCAGGGCATCGTCCAGATCCCGACCGTTTCCTCGGTCAATGATGCCAGTACGGACTGGAGCGAGTTTGACAGGCTGCACCGGTTTCTGCAGGAAGCCTATCCTTTGATTTTTGAAAAGCTCGAAGTCACGACGATCGGGAAGGCAAGCCTACTTTTCCACTGGAAGTCATCGCATGCGGAAAAGCAGCCGGTCATCTTCATGGCGCATCAGGATGTAGTGCCTGCGCCGCATGAAGAGCAGTGGAGCCATCCACCCTTTGCCGGCGAGATCACGGATGGATGCCTTTATGGACGCGGCGCAGAGGACTGCAAGTCGGTCCTGACATCGGAAATGGATGCGATCACAGAGCTTCTGGAAGAAGGCTTTGATCCTGATTTCGATATTTATCTGTCTTTTGGCCACGATGAAGAGGTGCAGTGCACCGATGACAAGAAGGGCTCTGTACTTGCGGCGAAGTATCTCGAAGACCACGGTGTCAAGGCGTACTGTATTTTCGATGAAGGCGGGCATGTGGAAGCTGTCGGATATCATGGAAATGAACGTCCCGTAGCGCTGGTGGGGCTGGCAGAAAAAGCGCCGAATGAATATGTCCTCTATAAGGAGGGGGCAGGCGGTCATGCCAGCAAACCGGGGAAAGGAACCGTGCTGGGGGATGTCGCTCGCGCGATAGCCGCCGTGGAAGCCCACCCGATGCCCTATCGACTGACCCCGCTGGTGAAAGCACATCTGAAAGCGCTGGCGGAGTCGGCGGATAAAAAACTGGCAAAGATCTACGCGCATCCCAAGAAGCACTGGGATGATATCGTGAAGCTGGCGAAGCACGACCGGGAGCTGGATGCGAAGCTCCACACGACCTTCGCTGTGACCATGGCAGAAGCGAGCGCGCAGGCGAATGTTCTGCCCTCTCATGCGGAAGCTACGATGAGCGTGCGCATCCTGCAGGGGGATACGGTGGAATCGGTCAAGCACTATCTGGAGTCCATCATGCCCTGTGATGTACAGGTGAAAGCGACTTTCGCAGAGGATCCGAAACCGGCTGGCAGTGTCGAAAGTGAAGCATACCATCTGATGAGCGAGACCATCTATGATATCTTCGGCAAGGAAACCCTCATCGTGCCGAATCTCATGCTGGGGGCGTCTGACTCTCGAAATTACGCGAAGGTATCGGATAATGTCTTCCGTTTCAGCGGCCGCTTAAAGACGGAGCAGTGGGGCGAAGCGCATCAGGTCGATGAACGCATGCCGACCGAGCATCTCGGAGTGCCGGTCAGCTTCTTTAAAGCCTTTTTGAAAAAATACAATGAAAAGTAACCGGAGATGAGAGACGGGAAGAAACCGGTGATGCAAGCAGCGAGGCCGTATGCGTACTGTCCTGCCATATCGGATAGGCGGCATTCGTTATTTATGCATCTCGCCTTTGGGGCGAATCGCTCCAAAGGCATGAATATCCGGAAAACCGGTGAATGAACGGAGAAACAACCACATGTATAAGAAACCAAGTATCGGAGCCGTCCACCTGGACGGCTGGGCGCTGCTCGCCCCGATGGCGGGCGTGAGTGATCTGGCGTATCGCGTCATTGCCCATCGTATGGGAGCTGCACTGACGACGGCGGAAATGGTCAGTGCCAAGGGCCTGTATTATAAAAATGAAAAGACCGAGGATATGCTGAAGATCGATCCCGGCGAGCACCCGGTCGCGCTGCAGCTCTTCGGAAGCGATCCGGAGATCATGGCGCTCGGTGCGAAGGAAATGGAAAAGGCAGGGCCGGACATCATCGATATCAATATGGGCTGTCCCATGCAGAAGGTGGTCAAGAATGGCGATGGTTCTGCACTGATGAAGAATATCCCTCTGGCCCAGTCTATCGTGAAGGCGATGACAGAGGCCGTCCATGTGCCGGTCACCGTGAAAATGCGTCTTGGGTGGTCGCGGGACACGGAGAACTGCATAGAGCTTGCACGTGCGGTCGAAGAGGCCGGCGCTGCAGCGATCACCGTGCATGGCAGGACGCGGGAGGACTTCTATCAGGGAGAGGCTGACTGGGCGATGATCGCGAAGGTGGTGTCTGCCGTACACATTCCCGTCATCGGCAACGGTGACGTGGTAGATGGGCCGTCAGCGAAGCGCCTTATGGATGAGACAGGTTGCGCCGCGGTCGCGATCGGCCGCGCGGCGTGGGGGAATCCGTGGATCTTCAAAGTCGTCGATACGTATCTGGAGACGGGAGAGATCATGGATCCGCCCTCCTGGGAAATGCGCCTTGCTATGTCCCGAGAGCATCTCCACGGTCTTGTCCTTGAGAAAGGAGAGTATGCGGCGGTCCGAGAGATGCGCGCGCATGCGAGCCGCTATTTCAACGGTCTGCCACAGGCGACGGCGCTTCGCCGTGAGATCATGAAGGCGTTGACGGAAAAGGAATACAATGACACGCTCGATCGGTATGAAGAGGAGAAGGGGCTCCTGCCAAGTGGCGGCAGGGGACGAAGAGACTAGGAGACCGGTCTTTCCCCGATCCCCCTTTTTCGTCATGTCAATGCGCGCATCGCCGTTGGCTCTAGCAGCAAATTATAAATCTCAAATCACGAGCTATGAGAGTATCAATAGCGGCAGATTGGGATTTCTAAACTGCACTTTACTCTCCCATTATATTTTGCGATTTCTATACGCAAGAGGTCGCAGAAGCGCTCGATATCATTGACAAGAGAAAATAGAAATATTAGAATGATTAAGGATATTTCATGGTTGAGAGGGGCATGGATAGCTGGCTTGTGCAGTAGAAGGGCGCAGGCTTTTTCTATCATGCAGGAGGGAGCAAAGATGTCGTACAGCAGCTGGCTTTGCGGAAACAAGTGCCACATGGCAGGCATGCGTGCGCCCTTGTGTCTTTGCCATGCCATCCTTATAAGAGTATCTTATAGAAAACTCCTTTGTAGAGAGGCTGTGCGTCTGATGCGCAGCTGATTTGCAGAGGAGTATTTTTGTTTTATGGCGCATGCCATAAGAGGGAGGAAATCATCATGCATGTAGGGATTGTTATGGGAAGTGATTCCGATCTTCCGGTCATGAAGAAGGCATTTTCCATTCTTGACGACTTCGGGGTCACTTATGACGTGACGATCGCATCGGCTCACCGCACGCCGAAAAAGCTCGCAGACTTTGTAGCCGCAGAAGAAGAAAAGGGCGTCGGCGCCTTCATCGCAGGCGCTGGTATGGCAGCTGCTCTGCCGGGGGTCGTAGCCAGCCTGACACTGAAGCCGGTCATCGGCGTACCGCTTTCCGGCGCCAAGCTCGACGGTATGGATGCGCTTTTCTCTATCGTGCAGATGCCTTCCGGGATCCCGGTCGCTACAGTGGCGATCGATGGCACCAAGAATGCAGCATTCCTCGCTGTAGAGATCGGTGCGGTATCGGATCCGGATCTTTTCCAGAAATACAAAGCCTATCGTGAAAAGGCAGCCAAAGAAATTTTTGAAAAAGACGCAAAATTGCAGAAGGAATTAGGAAGATAAGGAGTCAGGGTTAGCCCGAGGGGCGGGTCGTCCTTTGAAGGCGGATGAAAGCCTTGATTGAATGAGAAATTAGAAATGAGAAATGCGAAATGGCGGTGCGGCGCATAAAAAGATAGAAGCGTCGCGAATATATATGGGGCGATGCCTGCCTGAGACATTAGATATTAGACGTCAGATGTCTTCCAGCCTTACGATCTTTTAGTCTCTAGTCACCGGTTCCTAATCCCTAATCCCTAATCCCTAATCCCTAATCCCTAGTCACTAGTCACTAGTCTTACTATGATTGAATAAACGATACGAAGTCCAAAAGGAGAATACCAATGAAAGAATACAAACCATTCAAATCCGGCAAAGTTCGTGAACTGTATGATCTGGGCGACAGCCTCGTCATGGTCTGCACCGACCGCATTTCTGCTTTTGACAACATCCTGAAATGCCCGATCCCGGAAAAAGGCTGTGTGCTGAACCGCATGTCCAAATTCTGGTTCGATCTCACGAAAGACATCGTGCCGAACCATATGATCTCCATCGACACCAAAGATATGCCGGAATTTTTCCAGACTGCGGAATTTGAAGGCCGCTCCATGAAGACACAGAAGCTCGACATGATCCCGGTCGAATGCATCGTCCGCGGCTACATCACCGGCTCGGGCTGGGAAGGCTATCAGAAGGACGGCAAAGTCTGCGGCATCCAGCTGCCGGAAGGACTGAAGGAATGCCAGAAGCTCCCGCATCCGATCTTCACCCCATCCACCAAAGCACCGGCGGGTGAACATGACCAGAACATTTCCATGGAAGAAGGCGAAGAATGGGTCAACCGTTTCTTCCCGGGCAAAGGCAAGGAATACATGGAAAAGCTGTCTGAACTGACCTTGGCTCTTTACAACAAGTGCGCGGACTATGCACTGGAAAGAGGCATCATCATCGCGGATACGAAATTTGAATTCGGTCTCGATGAAAATGGAAACATCGTCCTCGGTGATGAAATGCTGACACCGGATAACTCCCGCTTCTGGCCGGCAAAGGGCTATGAAGCAGGCCATGGACAGCCTTCCTATGACAAGCAGTTTGTAAGAGACTATCTGAAGGCTCATCCGGGAGATACCGTACCGCAGGAGATCATCGATAAGACCATCGGCATCTATAAAGAAGCCTATGAACTTCTGACTGGCGAAAAATTTTAAGATTGGGGACTAGAAGCTGGTGACCAGTCACCATTTATATGTATAGGAGAATTCCCGAATGTACAAAAGTACAGAAATTTATGATGACAAACCCCATGAAGAGTGCGGCGTCTTCGGCATTTTCGACCATGATCTGTCGGCGGTGCATGAAGTGTACTATGGTATCTTTGCCCTGCAGCACCGCGGGCAGGAAAGTGCCGGTATCACCGTCACTGACGGCAAGGAGATGGAGACCTTCCGCGGCATGGGTCTTGTAACGGAAGTATTCCGCAACCTGCCGGAAAAGGAAGGGCACATCGGCATCGGCCATGTGCGCTATTCTACGACCGGCTCTTCCATCCCGGCGAATGTTCAGCCGCTGCAGGCAGACAGCATCGGTGGCCCCATGGCGCTCGCGCATAACGGCAATCTGGTGAATACACTGAATCTTCGCCGTCGCCTCCTTTTGGAAGGTTCTACCTTCTCGACTTCGATGGATACGGAAGTCATCATTAAACTGCTGGCAAGAAGCCGCCGTCCGACCGAAGAAGAAAAATTCAAAGAACTGATGGATGAGATCCACGGCGCATATGCGATCGTCGCCTGCACGAATAAGGCGCTCTATGGCTGCCGCGATCCCTTCGGCTATCGCCCGCTCGTCCTCGGCAAGACCGAAACGGGCTGGGTCCTGGCTTCGGAGACGCCGGCGCTGGATGCCATCGATGCCAAATTCGTCCGTGACATCCTTCCGGGTGAAATCGTTTCCATCGATGACAATGGCGTCCGCTCCACCATGTACTGCCCGGTCGATGCTCATAAGCATGGCATCTGCTCTTTTGAATACATCTATTTTGCCCGCCCGGACTCCATCATGAATGGACAGGACATTTATCAGGCTCGCCTCAATATGGGCAGGAAGCTCTGGGAAGAATGCCGCTTCGACGGAGACGTCGTCATGAGCGTCCCGGACTCCGGCAATGTCGCTGCTCTTGGCTATGCCGCTGCTTCCGGCATCCCCTTCGTAGAAGGGCTGCTCAAGAATAAGTACATGGGCCGTACCTTCATCCAGCCGGGGCAGAAAAAGCGTGAACGCGCTGTCCGCATGAAGCTGAACCCGATCCGCATGAATGTCGAAGGGAAACGCATCGTATTGATCGATGACTCCATCGTCCGCGGCACGACGAGCGGCATCATCATTAACCTTCTGAGGAACGCAGGTGCCAAGGAGATCAAGCTCTGTATCAGTTCGCCGCCAGTCAAGTATCCCTGTTTCTTCGGTATCGATACCGCGGAAAGAAAGCAGCTGATCGCAGCGAAGTATTCGACAGAAGAGATCTGCTCCATGATCGGCGCAGATGCCCTGCACTACCTTTCCCTGGAAGGGCTTGCAGAGTCGATCTCCTGCATCAAGAAGGAAGATATGTGCTTTGCCTGCTTCGATGGCATCTATCCGGAACACGTTCCGCACAACGGCCTCGGAAGCATGGATGATGAGGAATAGCTGATAAATGAGTGGCTAGGGATTAGGTTTCCTGCTTGTGGCGCAGGACAAGGTGCCACGAAGCGGCCAGCATGCTAAGCGCATGTATCGTTTTTCTCGTATCGTCATTCCGAGCGAAGTCGAGGAATCTTTGTGCTACTGGCAAAATGGAGAGATGAGCAGGCATTTCAATCGATGCCTCGGTATTGCATGCCAGCTGCGGGCATTGCCTCATATAATAATGCGGCGCTTTATGATTTATGCGCCGCACCATTTCCATTGAACCCTCAGAACCTATAGAACCTGCTGAACCCATTTCTAACATCTTTATTTATACATTTATACACGGAGGAACTATGGCTGAAAAGAAGAAAGGCCTGACCTATGCAGAAGCCGGCGTCGATATCGATGCAGGAGAAAGAGAAGTAGAGCTGATCAAGAAATCCGTACAGGCGACCTATACCCGCGGCGTCATGGGGGATCTTGGCGGATTCGGCGGACTCTTCCGTCTGAAAGAAGAGCTCTCCGATGATCCGATCCTTGTCTCCGGCACGGACGGTGTCGGCACGAAGCTGCGCCTTGCCATTGAGATGGGCATCCATGATACCATCGGGCAGGACTGTGTCGCTATGAGTGTCAATGATGTCCTGGTACAGGGCGCACGTCCGCTCTTTTTCCTCGACTACATTGCGACCGGCAAACTGGAACCAGAACTGATGGCAGAGATCGTAAAGGGCGTCGCAAATGCCTGCATCGAGTCCGGCTGCGCGCTGCTGGGCGGTGAGACCGCAGAAATGGCTGGCTTCTACGCTAAGGGTGACTATGATGTCGCAGGCTTTGCTGTCGGCATTGTGGATCGCAAAGACATCATCACCGGCGAAGACATCCGGGAAGGAGACGTCATCCTCGGCCTGCCATCCACGGGCGTTCATTCGAATGGCTACTCTCTGGTGCGCCGCATCATCAAAGACAATGGCCTCTCGCTCAAAGAAACTTATGAAGGCTTCGACAAGCCGCTTGGCGAAGTCCTCCTTACCCCGACCCGGCTCTATCCAAGACCTGTACTTCCGGTGCTGAAAGGCGCGAAAGTCAATGGTATGGTACACATCACGGGCGGCGGATTCTATGACAATATCCCGCGCGTACTTCCGAAAGGCACCCGTGCGGTCCTCGATGCGGACAAATGGCCGATGCTTCCGATCTTCCCGTTCCTGCAGCGTGAAGGCGGCGTCGACGCACATGAAATGTACCGCACCTACAACTGCGGCCTTGGCATGCTCCTCATCATGAGCCGTGAAGAAGCCGAAAAGGCGAAGGAAATCCTTGCAGCCATCGAAGAACCGGTCTACGAAGTCGGCGAGATCACGAAAGGCGAGCAGGATGTCATTGTGACAGGTGGTCTTTTCCATGAGTAAGAAAATTTTGATTTTCGCTTCCGGCCGGGGATCGAATGCAGAAGCCATCCATGAAGCGACGGTCAACGGTACCATTGACGGCACTGTGATCGGCGTGATCTGCGACCATGCCGATGCCCAGGTCCTTGAACGCGCTAAGCGCTGGAATGTACCTGCGACGGTTCTCGAACGCAAAGACTTCGCGACCAAGGCGGACTTCAATGCAGCCATTCTGTCTGCTGCCAAGTCCTATGCGCCAGACCTCATCTGTCTTGCTGGATATATGCGTATCTGCGGGGAAGAGCTTGTGAATGCATTCCCGAACCGCATCATCAATATCCATCCGGCGCTTCTCCCGAGCTTCCGCGGGCTTCATGCCCAGCGTCAGGCGATCGAAGCGGGTGTAAAAGTCGCAGGCTGCACAGTCCACTTCGTGGGCACCGGTCTTGACGACGGCCCGATCATCACGCAGGTCGCTGTGCCTGTCTACGACGGTGACACCGAAGACACACTTGCAGATCGCATCCTTGAGCAGGAGCACCCCGCCTACGTTCGCACCGTAGCAGCTTACTGCCGTGATGAACTCCATGTAGAAGGACATCATGTGACGGGGATGCATAGGGAAAAGTGACTAGTGGCTAGAATCCTGAACCCTGAACCCATAAATAAAAGGAGGAATATCAATGGCAATTAAAAGAGCACTGATCAGCGTATCGGACAAGACCGGTGTCGTAGAATTTGCAAAAGGCCTTCATGAACTGGGCGTGGAGATCATTTCCACCGGCGGCACGATGAAAGCCATCGCGGATGCCGGCATTCCGGTCAAGTCCGTTTCTGAAGTGACCGGTTTCCCGGAAATGATGGACGGACGCGTGAAGACACTGCATCCTATGATCCATGGCGGCATCCTTGCCATCCGTGATAACCCGGACCATGTGAAAGCTATGAAGGAGCATGGGATCACCGGCATCGATCTTGTCGCTGTCAACCTGTACCCCTTCCGTGAAACCATCGCCAAGCCGGATGTGACCCGCGCTGAAGCGATCGAGAATATCGATATCGGCGGCCCATCCATGGTTCGCGCGGCAGCAAAGAATTACAAATACGTCACCATCGTCGTCGATCCGTCCCAGTACAGCGACATTTTGGAACGCATCAAGTCAGATACGCTCACCGAAGAATTCCGTCTGGATCTCTCCAGAAAAGCCTTCCTGCATACCGGACTCTATGACTGCGCGATCGCTGACTATATGACGAAGGAAGTCAATGGCAGCAAAGATACCCTGCCGGACATCTACAGCAAAGCGTATGTGAAAGTACAGGACCTGCGTTACGGCGAAAACCCGCACCAGAAAGCCGCTTTCTACAAAGATCCGGAAGTGAAGGGCGGCATCGCGGATGCGAAACAGCTTCACGGCAAAGAACTCTCTTACAACAACATCGTCGATATGGAAGCGGCCTGGGATCTGGCCAGCGAATGGAAAGACCAGCCGGCCTGCGCCATCATCAAGCACACCAACCCATGTGGCTGCGCACTTGGTGAGAATGCACTCGATGCATTCAAGAAAGCCTTCGCGGCTGACAGCAAGTCTGCTTTCGGCGGTATTGTCGCGATGAATCGCGAATGCGACAAGGCAACGGCAGAAGAAATGAAACCCATTTTCTTCGAAGTCGTCATGGCGCCGAAATTCTCCAAGGAAGCCTTGGAAGTGCTGGAAACGAAGAAAAATATCCGCCTGATCGAAGTACCGTCCCTTACGCATGAAGAACTGCAGCTGCACAAGGTATCCGGCGGCCTCCTGATCCAGACACCGGACAACAGCACAGAGACTCGCGCGGACTGCAAGGTCGTCACTGACAGAGCACCGACGGAAGAAGAATGGAAAGCACTGGAATTTGCCTGGGTCATCGTCAAGCACGTGAAGTCGAATGCGATCGTCCTCACAAATCAGGACACCACCCTTGGCGTCGGTGCCGGCCAGATGAACCGCGTCGGCTCTGCTGACATCGCGATTGCAGAAGCAGGCGAAAAAGCGAAGGGCTCCGTCATGAGCTCCGATGCATTCTTCCCCTTTGGCGACACCATTGAAGCCGCAGGAAAGGCAGGCATCACGGCTGTCATCCAGCCGGGCGGATCCATCAGAGATCAGGAGTCCATTGACATGGCAAATAAATATGGCATTGCGATGGTATTCACCGGACATCGTCATTTCCGCCATAGCTGAGAGAGGAAGATCGTATGAAAGTTTTAGTGATTGGGAGCGGCGGCCGAGAACACGCGCTGCTCTGGAAATTATCGCAGAGTCCGTCGGTGACTGACGTCTATGTCGTCCCGGGCAATGATGGAATGAGCGATGTCGCATCACTCATTCCTATCAAAGGAAATGATGATATCATTGACTTCGCCCGCCTCATGCAGGTCGACCTCACCGTCGCCGGTCCGGAGACCGTCTTGACCGAGGGCCTTGCGGATGAATTTGAAAAGAGAGGCATGGCCTTTTTTGGCCCGTCCAAGGCAGCGGCCCGCATCGAAGGCTCCAAAGGATTCGCCAAAGCTCTCATGAAGAAATATGGCATCCCGACAGCCGCGTATGAGACTTTCGATGATGAAGAAAAAGCCATCGCTTACCTCAAAGCTAATGATACCTATCCGATCGTCATCAAGGCTGACGGTCTGGCCTCCGGCAAGGGCGTCATCATCGCACAGAGCGAAGAAGAAGCCATCGACACCGTGAAGGATATGCTCGAAGGGCATACCTTCAGCGGTGCCGGCAGATCGGTCGTCATCGAAGAATTCATGGAAGGCGAAGAAGCCAGCATGCTCTGCTTCTGCGACGGGACGAACGTCGTCCCCATGATTTCCGCGCAGGATCACAAGCGTATCTTTGACTTCGATAAAGGACCGAATACAGGCGGCATGGGTGCCTATGCTCCTGCACCGGTCATGACCAAAGAAATGTGCGAAGAAGTCAATGTCCGCATCCTCCGTCCGATCGTAGCGGCCATGAAGAAGGAAGGCTACCCCTTCAAAGGCTGCCTCTATGCCGGTCTCATGATCACCAGCGAAGGGCCGAAGGTGGTAGAATTCAACTGCCGCTTCGGGGATCCGGAAACAGAAGCTGTCCTCCCGCTCTTTGACGGCGATCTCGCTCGCGTCATGCTCGACTGCGTCCATGGTACGCTCTCCGACGAAGCTGTCGTCTGGAAGAAAGCCTGCGCCGTCGATGTCGTGCTCGCATCCGAAGGATACCCGGCTTCTCATTCCTCCGGCGAAGTCATCTCCGGCATTGAAGACGCAAAAAAGGCAGGCTGCCTTGTGTTCCATGCAGGTACCGTCAAGAAGAACGGCCAGTACGTCGTCAATGGCGGCCGCGTGCTGAACGTCGTTGCTCTTGCGGATACCCTCGCCGAAGCGAAGGCGAAAGCCTATGAAGGCGTCAGCTGTATCTCTTGGCGCGGTATGCAGTATCGTCATGATATCGCAGACAAAGGCCTTCTGCATCTGGAAGCGAAGAAATAAATAAAAGGGGCTGTGAAGAAATGAATCCTCATTTCTTCACAGCCCCTTTTTACT
>JAJWRZ010000063.1:0-11350 GCA_021633965.1 Dialister sp. | reverse complement strand
GACTGTTATCGACCGCTCAGGATGACGGCTCAGGAAAAAAATCGAATAGCCTTCCCCGCGTGGGGAAGGTGGCGAGCATAGCGAGCCGGATAGGGTTCTAGCGGGATAAAACCACACGGAGCATGAGCCGAAGGATCTGGAAACAAATTGCCCGCAGCGGCTTTGCGAGGAGATCCTTCGACTCACTCCTCTTCTTTTCTGGCAGAGATTATTTCACATAGATTGTTATCGACCGCTCAGGATGACGGCTCGGGGAATACTGCGATGCATCACCCCATCCCCTCTTTTTCTCCGCTGAAATTCAGATAGGTGTCGAGGAGCATGGTATAGATGTCTGTCGGGCTTTTCTCTTTCCACTCGTGAAAGGTATCCCTGTGATAGATGAGCCATGGGAAGGAGATGAGGGTGGTTTCCGAGTGGGCGAAAACGTTCTCCAATGTCTTGTGATAGGCTTTTTCGGAAATAGAAGCGCCAGCTGCATTTTCGTAGGATACATGCGGACGGCCGGCGTCATCGTAGAAGGTATGGGTCGTGGCGATGGTTTTCGCATGGAGCGTCCCGTCCTGCAGGGAGAGAGCGAGATTCGCCGTCCCATACTCTGCCCCGTCGCGGTATTCATCTGTGAAGGAGTACCACTGTATGCCATCGATGCCGTTCACGCTCATCGGTACGTAGTTCGTCATCATGACATCCGCTTCGGAGCTTGTATGGGACCATGATCTCCCGCATGGGCTGAGTGCATCTTTCGCTTCATTCACTTCGTAGATCTTTGTGTATGTATGAAGCCCGGTACCACCGCTCTCTGCGACAAGGATCTCCAGACGACCATTCCCGTCAAGATCGCTGCACATATAGCCGACGGTGTCCATACTGGGCTCTCTGAGATCCCAGATATCACGGGCATCCGTGATGAGATGGATCTGCTCTTCTGCATCCTTTACCATCATGGCAGCCTGTGTGGGATGCGTGCATGGCAAGGATGCGAGAGTGAGCAGGATCAGGCATTGGCAGGTATGTTTCCACATGGGGATCGTCTCCTTTTCTTTCGTAATGGTGTCTGTCAAGTGATTCGTGATTTCTCCGACATGCCTCTGCTAGTCAGAAGTATCTTCCTCCCCCGCCGTGGCTACTGCCTGCTGCAGAGCCTCCGCTATCCGAGTCTCTGTCTTTTTCTTTCGGCGTGCGGATACGATTTATGAAGAGGAAGGTGTAAGGTACGTCCTTGTAGGTGATGGGCGGCAGACGGGTATCATCGCGTAAGGACGTGGTTTCCTTCTACCCTTACTATATCAAAAGGTTATGAAAAAATCACGTTCATTTTAGGGGGATATCTGAGGCAGAGGGCATCTTTCTCCATGCAAAAAGATCCCGCCTGCCTACAAGCAGACGGGATCCCTTCAAAACAGATATTTTTTCAAGAAATACACGATGACGCCGGCGAGGAAGATCACAGCGCCCCATACCAGGAAAAACCAAGCAACTGCAAGCACGATCGCGAGGAATGCGATGATGCCTGCGATGTAGAGGGCCTTTTTCCACCACGGGATGGCCTTCACATCGATGAATTCGATATGGATCCCGCCCTGCGGCGCTTCCTTTCGATATTCTTCCCCCTGTTCATTCAGGGTAAGTCCATGGTAGTCCTTCACATCCTCTTCGGACATGCGTCTAGGCTCTTCATGGACTTCCGTGTAGTCTGATTTCTTATCTTCACTCATAAGGATGCAAGTTTTTTATTCAAAAGCTCATTGATGACCTTCGGATTCGCCTTGCCCTTCGTGGCTTTCATGATCTGACCCACGAGAGCGCCGACGGCTTTCTTCTTGCCGGCTTTGAAGTCTTCTACGGCTTTCGGATTTTCAGAAACGACTTTGTCGACCAGTTCCTGCAGGGCGCCGGTATCCGAGATCTGTACGAGACCCTGGGCTTTGACGATGTCTTCTGCCTTGCCGCCTTCCTTCCACATGGTGGCGAAGACTTTCTTCGCGATCTTGCCGGAGATGGTGCCTTTGGAGATCAAGGTGAGG
This sequence comes from Dialister sp., assembly GCA_021633965.1. Lineage (GTDB taxonomy): Bacteria > Bacillota > Negativicutes > Veillonellales > Dialisteraceae > Dialister. Next base: position 9,323 of record JAJWRZ010000063.1, on the reverse strand, counting down.
AGGCCTGCGAGGTCTTCTGCCTTGACAGGAGCCGCGGAGATCTCGATGCCATCGGTAGAGAGCTGGCTGGCAAATTCGCCCATCAGCCAGTTGACAGTAGCCTTCGGCTCTGCGCCGCAAGCGACGCAGGCTTCGAAGTAGTCAGCGGTAGCTTTGTCATTCGTCATGAAGACAGCGTCGGCATCTGAGATACCGAAGTCTTTCATATAGCGCGCTTTTCTGGCATCCGGCAGCTCCGGCAGAGATTTTCTGATCTCTTCGATGTATTCATCAGAGACGGTGAAGGGGACGAGATCCGGTTCCGGGAAGTAGCGGTAATCATTCGCTTCTTCCTTAGTACGCATGGACTTGGTGACGCCTTCTTTTTCGTCCCATGTTCTGGTTTCTTGGACGACTTTGCCGCCTTCTTCGAGAAGCTCAGCCTGACGCATCGCTTCGTATTCGATGGCGCGTTCTACGCCCTTGAAGGAGTTAATGTTCTTGATTTCTGTCTTGGTGCCGAGCTCTTTCTGACCGACAGGACGGACGGAGACATTCGCATCGCAGCGCAGGCTCCCTTCTTCCATGCGGCAGTCGGAAATGCCGACGTACTGCAGGATCGCACGCATCTTTTCCATGTAAGCGACAGCTTCTTTGGCAGAGCGCATATCCGGCTCGGATACGATTTCCAGAAGCGGCGTGCCGGTACGGTTATAGTCGACCAGCGAATAATCGGAATCAGTGATGGAGGTGCCGTGATGGACGAGTTTCCCGGCATCTTCTTCCATATGGGCGCGTGTGATGCGCAGGCGCTTCACTTCTCCGTCGACTTCGACATCGAGGTAGCCGTGTTCACAGATCGGCAGATCGAACTGCGAGGTCTGGAAATTCTTCGGAAGATCGGGGTAGTAATAGTTTTTACGGTCGAATTTGCTGAAGCGGGAGATCTCGCAGTTCAGAGCAAGACCGGCGCGGACAGCGTATTCGAGGACTTTCTTATTCAGGACCGGCAGCACGCCCGGCAGGCCGAGACAGACAGGGCATACATTGGTATTCGGATCTGCGCCGAAGGATGTCTTGCAGCTGCAGAAGATTTTGGTGGTGGTCTGAAGCTCGGTATGGACTTCAAGGCCGATGACTACTTCATATTTCATTCCTTGATCTCTCCTTTTGGCGCGGTTTTGGTGAATTCAGGATGAGCCTGTTCGAAGGTGTAGGCTGCCTGCAGGATGGTTTCTTCAGCGAGCGTCTTGCCGATGAGCTGCATGCCGAGCGGCATGCCGTCCTTGAAACCGACCGGAATGGAAATGGACGGTGCACCGATGAGGTTCACCGGTACGGTGCAGATATCTTCCATGTAGAGGGACAGCGGATCGGAGAAGGCACCAAATTTGAACGAGGTACCGGAAGCCGACGGTGCTGCGATGACGTCGCAGAGCTTGAAGGCCTCGTCGAATTCCTGTTTCAGGAGGGTACGGACTTTGAGTGCTTTCAGATAGTACGCATCATAGTAGCCTGCAGAGAGGACGTAGTTCCCGAGCATGATGCGGCGCTTCACTTCTTCACCGAAGCCCTGGCTTCTGGTCTTGATATACATATCGATGATATCTTCACCCGGTGCACGGAAGCCGTAGCTGACGCCGTCATAGCGGGCGAGGTTCGAGCTGGCTTCTGCCGGTGCGATGATGTAGTAGACAGAGACACCGCTATTGATATGCGGGATGGAGACGGGGACGATCTCCGCGCCTTCCTTACGGTAGAAATCAAGAGCCGCATCGATCGCTGCCTTGGTCTCTTCCTTGATGCCTTCGCCGAAAAATTCCTTCGGTACGCCGATCTTCATGCCCTTGACATCGCGGACGAGGGCTTTCTTGTAGTCCTTCTTTTCCTGCGGGATGGACGTGGAGTCGCGCGGATCATGGCCGGCGATCGCATTGAGGACGATCGCAGCATCGGTGACGTCTTTGACGAGCGGTCCGATCTGGTCAAGGGACGATGCGAAAGCCAGAAGGCCGTAACGGGAAACAAGGCCATAGGTCGGTTTTAGACCGACGATGCCGTTGAAGGACGCCGGCTGACGGATAGATCCGCCCGTATCCGAGCCGAGGGACCAGATGGCTTCATTCGCTGCGACAGCTGCCGCAGAGCCACCGGAGGAGCCGCCCGGTACATAGTCCGTATTCCACGGATTGTGGGAAGGTCCGAAGGCGGAGCGCTCGGTCGAAGAGCCCATGGCGAATTCATCCATATTCGTCTTGCCCAGAGAAATATAGTCTTCCCCTTTCAGCTTTTCGATGACAGTCGCATCATACGGGGATACCCAGTGTTCAAGCATGCGGGAGGCCGCGGTGCAGGTCTCGCCTTTGATGCACATATTATCTTTGATCGCGCCCGGGATACCGGCAAGATCGGAGATCTCTTCTCCGGCAGCGATCTTTGCATCGACCTTTGCTGCGACAGAGAGCGCACTCTCATCAGAGGTAGAAAGGTAAGCATGGATGTCCCCTTCTACGCTGTCACGATGCGCGATGATTTTCTTTGTGAGTTCGACAGCGGAGATTTCCTTTTTCACCAGCTGTTCATGGAGATCATGAATCGTGTATTTCACTCGGCTGCCTCCTTAAATAATCTTCGGCACTTTGAAATAGCCGTCTTCCTTTTCCGGCGCATTCATGAGTGCTTCTTCATTCGTAAAAGACTGATGCGGGACGTCTTCGCGCATGACATTGTACTGCTCGACGGCATGCACGGTCGGCGCTACATCAGTCGTATCATACTGGTTCAGTTCTTCCATGTAGGTGAGGATGCTGTTCATGGAGTCTCTCATCTTTTCCAAGTCTTCGTCCGCAAAGGACAGACGGGAAAGAAGAGCGATCTTCTGAGCTTCTTCTGTCGTGATTTTCATAGATACACTTCCTTACTCAAATTGATGGATAATAGAGAATCCTTATCAGATTATAACACAAATGAAGCGAGCTTTGCAGAAGAAATCGGGTGACTAGGGATTAGTAGCTAGGGATTAGGGATTAGACGTTAGACATCAGATACCAGATGCCAGATGTCTGATATCTCCCAGTCTCCTAGTCTCTTAGTCTCTCAACCTCCCAGTCGTTTATCGCTCTGCAAGGAAGATTTCTCGACTTCGCTCGAAATGACGATACGAGAAGGACGCCCCCACTAGCCCCTTCCGCTGGAAGGGGCAGGCGAGCGCAACGAGACGGGGTTGGTCTCGCGTATGTTGAATAAGCGGAAAGCAGGTCGTACAAAAAAATCTGACGTCTGACGTCTGACATCTCCCAGTCTCTTAGTCTCCAGCCCCAACAAAAAAAGCAGCCCGACGGCTGCTTTTCATTTTTCCTATTACAATACCTGCGAAAGGAAAGCTTTCGTGCGTTCCTCTTTCGTATGCTCGAAGACATCCAGCGGGCGACCTTCTTCGACGATGACGCCGCCATCAATGAAGAGGACGCGGGAGCCGACTTCTCTGGCGAATCCCATTTCATGTGTCACGACGACCATGGTCATGCCCTCTTCTGCGACTTCACGCATGACATCCAAGACTTCATGCACCATTTCCGGGTCTAGCGCCGAGGTCGGTTCATCGAAGAGGAGCGCTTTCGGCTTCATCGCGAGCGCGCGGGCGATAGCGACACGCTGCTGCTGCCCACCGGAGAGCTGCGGAGGCTTGTAGTCTGCCTTGTCTTCCATCCCGACTTTTTTGAGGAGCTGCATACCGCGGTCATAGGCTTCCTTCTTGGAGATCTTTCTGACCTTCATCGGCGCGAGCATCAGATTCTGAATGACAGTCATATGCGGAAAAAGGTTGAATCGCTGAAAGACCATGCCGACTTCCGTGCGGACTTCATTGATATTCTTTTCTCCATTGACAGGCACCCCGTCAAATGTGATGGATCCCGTCGTCGGTGTTTCAAGCCCATTGATGCAGCGCAGCAGCGTACTCTTCCCCGAGCCGGAAGGTCCGATGATGACGACGACTTCCTTCTCCTTGACTTTGACGCTGATATCTTTCAAGACCGTCAGATCACCGAATTTTTTGCTGATGTGGGTGATTTCTATCAGATTCTTTTCTTCTGCCATTATTTTTTCTCCAACATTGCTACCACTCTGGAAATCGCCAGCGTCATGATGAGGTACAGGACGGCGACGGTGGACCAGATCTCAAAGGAGCCATAGGTCTGCGCGATGATGAGCTGCCCGCGGCGGGTCAGTTCTTCGAAGCCGATGACGGAAACCAGCGAGGAATCCTTCAGCATTGCGATAAATTCATTGCCGAGCGGCGGCAGGATATTTCGTACAGCCTGCGGCAGGATGATATAGTACATGGTCTGCCACCAGGAAAGGCCGAGCGAGCGGCCCGCTTCCATCTGCCCCACATCGATCGCCTGGATGCCGGCACGGAAAATCTCAGATACATACGCGCCGCTATTGATCCCACAGGCAGCGACAGCCGCCACAAATGGCTCCACGCGATGCCCCGTCACGATCGGGAGCGCGAAATAGATCAGGAAGATCTGCACCAGAAGTGGCGTACCACGGATACAGTCTGCATAGATCGCAGCCAGGATGCGCAGCACCTTCACCTTGCAGATACGCGCGATACCGACAAAAAGGCCGATGCAGAAGCCGATGAAAACACTGACCGCCGTGATCTCGATAGTGACGCCCGCACCCAAGAGAAGGATAGGCAGTGCTTTTTCGATAAGTTCAAAATCCATGTTTCATTCTCCTTACTATATATGCATGCATCATGCATGCTTCCATTTCGTTTTATTGTACAATTTTACGGAGAGGATAGTCAATAGGAATTCGGATTTTATTGTATAAAAATACAAAAACTGGAAGCAGGAAAACGGACATCCGCGCGCTGTAACCGCTAGTCCCTTCCCTTGGAGGGGGCAGGCGAGCGAAGCGAGATGGGGTTGGCTTCACGTATGTCGCAAAGGCGGGAAAGGGATACGATGGAAACATATCAGATGTCTGATGTCATTCCGCCTTCCCTGTTCACCCACCTTCGCCCCTCAAGCCATGCACGCAGCAAAAAAGACGCCGCGATTTCTCGCAGCGCCTTCCTATGCCGAATTATTTGGACAGTTCTGGGAACCAGAGACCGATCTCTCTCTGTGCGGTTTCTACTGCATCGGAAGCATGGACAACATTTTCATCGATGGAAGTAGCGAAGTCGCCGCGGATGGAGCCAGGAACAGCTTCGAGCGGGTTGGTAGCGCCGTTGATCTGACGAACAGCTGCGACAGCGTTTTCACCTTCGATGACCATAGCCAGTACCGGACCGGAAGTGATGAAGTCGATGAGAGCTTTGAAGAAACCTTTGCCTTTGTGTTCAGCATAGTGTTCTTCAGCGAGTTCTACCGGGACCTGAATCATTTTGATCGCATGAATGGACAGACCTTTTCTTTCGAAGCGGGAGATCACTTCGCCGCAGATGTGTTTCTTCACGCCGTCCGGCTTTACGAGTACGAGAGTTTTTTCAATGTTAGCCATAATAGCCTCCTTAAAAAGAATGCATTTCTGCTGCGATTTCACGCAGCTTTTTTACACGCTCCTCCGTGGAAGGATGCGTAGAAAACAGATTGGCCACGCCGCCGACTCCGGCAAGCGGATTGATGATGAAAAGGCCGCTGGTCGCCGGCTTTGCATCGGGGATGACACGATGATGGGCATAGTCATCGAGCTTCAAGAGCGCGCTGGCAAGAGCCAGAGGCTTCCCGCAGATCCTTGCACCTGAAGCATCCGCCATGTATTCGCGGGAACGCGACAGGGCGAACTGGATGAGAGAAGCTGCAAGCGGCGCGATGACGATGGTCACGATGAGGGCGATCGGATTCGACCGGTTGCCGTCTTCATCTCTGGCCGTACCGAAGATCGCTGCCCACTGCGCTATATTTGCGATGTAAGAGATCGCGGTCGCTATCGACGCCGACAGGGTCATGATGAGCGTATCACGATGTTTGACATGGGATAATTCGTGGCTGATGACCCCGGCCAGCTCATCGCGGTTCAGCATGGAAAGGATGCCCTCCGTCACTGCGACAGCTGCATGTTCCGGATCTCGTCCCGTAGCAAAAGCATTCGGCACATCGGTCGGAATGACATAGAGACGCGGCATCGGAAGCTCCGCCTTCCGGCAAAGCTCTCGCACCAGCTCATAGAGCTCGGGCACCTGCGATTCGGCCAAAGGCTGGGCATTGTAAGCGCGAAGCGCCATCTTGTCTGAATTCCAGTATGTGTAGAAATTGATTGCCAAAGAAATGAGAAACATGGTCATCGCGCCGTTCTGACCACCTACGACACCGCCGATAGCCATCAGGATCAAGCTGAGCAGTGTCAGAAGCATGACTGATTTGACTCTGTTCATACAGAAGACCTCACTTTATAGAATTTTATGAATGTACGTGAAAATAAAAAATGGTCGGAACGACATGATTCGAACATGCGACCTCTACCACCCCAAGGTAGCGCTCTACCAAGCTGAGCTACGTCCCGACGATTACTACATGAAATAGGATACACAATTTGGACGGATTTGTCAAGGTGGACGGGATGAGAGGTTCAAGGCTTGCCTCTTGGAAGATGTCCTTTGTCCTTCAAATGACGCATCTCTCCTCATCCGCCTTCCCCGACGGGGAAGGCGGATGAGGAATACCGCAAGCGTGATCTCCCACCGTCGGCGGCCTACAATCCCAGTGCGCTCTCCCATCTTGCCTTGAAGTCAGCAAATGCATCAAAAGCCTCTTTCTCGTCTTTTCCTTTGAGGGAATAATAGATCTTAATCTTCGGCTCCGTGCCGCTCGGGCGTACAGCCATCCAGCCGCCTGTCTTTACCTTATATTTCAGAACATTTTCCTTCGGCAGGTCACCGATGCCGGCTTCAAAGTCCGTGACGGAGTCGATCTCCGGGAATATCTCCTTCACATTGATGTCCCGGAGATGCTGCATGATGCCGCGGATCTTTGCAAGGCCTTCGATCCCTTTCAAGGTATAGGATGTGGTCTTGTCGTAGTAGTAGCCGAAGTCGGTATAGAGCTCATCGAGCACATCGGAAAGCGTCTTTCCCTCATTCTTGAAGTAAGCCGCCATTTCACAGATAAGCATGGCAGAAACGACCGCATCTTTATCCTGTGCGTGTGTCCCGGCAAGGTAGCCGTAGCTTTCTTCATAGCCGAAGAAGTAGTCGTGCGCGGGATCCTTTTCCCACTGGGAGATCTTTTCTCCGATATACTTGAAGCCGGTCAGCGTTTCTACGACCTTCAGGCCATAGCGGCGTCCGATCTCTGCACCAAGCTCACCGGTCACGACCGTTTTTACCATGGTGGATGCCGGTGTCAGCGTCTCTTTTCGAGTGAGGCAGAGGAAGTATGTCAGGAGTGCGCCCATCTGATTTCCGGAAATCAGGACAAAGTCCTCCCCTTTTCGTACCGCGCTGCCGATGCGGTCGCTGTCCGGGTCAGTCCCGATGACGATATCTGCGCCCACTTCTTTGGCAAGGGCTATTCCCATCGAGAGAGCGTCTTCATTCTCCGGATTTGGCGCAGAGACGGTCGGGAAGTCGCCATCCGGCAGCTCCTGCTCCTTCACGATATGCACATCGGTGAAACCGGCTTCCGCCAGAATGCCCTGGACGGGCTTTGCCCCGCTGCCGTGAAGCGGTGTGTAGACGATGGAGAGCGGCGGCGGATTTCCCTGATACAGGGACTGCCGGAAGATCGCGGTCAGAAAGCGGGTAACAGTTTTATGTCCCAGCCAGTTCATGAGGGCATCATTCCCCTCATCTTCGATATGCGAAAGATCTGTCACCGCCTCGACATAAGCCGTCAGGACGTCTGCATCCTTCGGCACCAGCTGCGCGCCATTGGCACCATAGACCTTGTATCCATTGTATTCTGCCGGATTGTGGCTCGCTGTCACGACCACACCGGCCGCGGCATGGAAATATTTGACCGCAAAAGAAAGAACCGGAATGGGTTCGAGTTCTTCGAAAATGCGGACGGGGATCCCGGCCGATGTCAGCACACGAGCGGCTTCCTTCGCAAAGTCAGCGGAATGATTTCTGGAATCATAGGCAATGACCACGCCCTGTGAAAAAGTCTTCGGATGCTCCTTTTTCAGATAATCAGCAAGCCCTCTTGTCGCTTTGGCGACCGTATAGCGATTCATGCGGTTCGTGCCCGCGCCCATGATACCGCGCAGCCCGGCTGTACCAAATTCCAGATCCTTATAAAAACGGTCTTCGATCTCTTTTTTATCCGTCAGACGCAGGAGCTCTTCCTTCGTCTCTTCATCCGCCCATGTCAGCCAGTCTTTATATGTTTCCTGATAGCTCATTCGTATCCTCCTTCATAAGAAATCAGTGAAGTCATATTTTCATTATTATAATGGATACGGAAATGGATTACCAATGGAAATAGCAGAAGCCGCTCATTGGTTTTGTTATAAAAGAATGCAGTATTTTTTACAAACAAGGATTCTGATAAACAAATGTTTTCATTTCCTCTCGAATAAGGTATAATAGAAACAAGTTGAGAGCAAGAAATCAAAGAAAGGACCTTCCCATGAGAAAAAAAAACAATCCGAATGAACTGACCACACGCGAAAAATCAATCCTTGAATTTATCCGTCAGAAGATCTGGGACAGCGGCTTCCCCCCGACTGTCCGCGAGATCGGAGAGGCGGTCGGTCTGCGCTCGACATCCACCGTGCACAATTATCTGAAGCGTCTGGAACTTAAGGGCGCGATCCGTAAGAATCCTGACTCTTCGCGCGCGATCGAAGTCGTGGCCGATACCTGGCGCCGCAAGAAGATGATCCCGATGCCGCTCGTCGGAGCCGTCCGTGCAGGCGAACCGATCACCGCAGATGAACACACGGAGTCCGTCTATCCCCTGCCGGCCGAACTCATCGGCAAGGATAACAACTGCTTCATGCTCATCGTTCGAGGCGACAGCATGATCAATGCAGGCATCCATGAAGGCGACTACCTCATCGTTTCCGAGCAGGATGACGCGCAGGATGGCGACATCGTAGTCGCACTCATTGGCAATGAAGATGCGACCGTCAAGCGCTTCTACAAAGAGGAAGATCACATCCGTCTGCAGCCGGAAAATGATGAGTACCAGCCGATCATTGCCAAAGAAGTCATCATCCGCGGCAAAGTCATCGGCCTCTATCGCCACATGTGATGCCAAGGTGACTGGGAAAGGCGGACGTGAGGAACGTCATTCCGCTTTCTGCCCCATCATTGGCTTTTATTCCGTAAAAAAGGAGCTGTGAAGAAATGAGAATTCATTTCTTCACAGCTCCTTCTTTTG
>JAJWRZ010000233.1:0-1894 GCA_021633965.1 Dialister sp. | reverse complement strand
CCGCACCAACCCCTTTGAACCTCTTGAACCTATAGAACCCGCTGAACCTCTTTCTTAAACAGTCAAAGGACGCTCCGCCCAACGAGCTAACCCTGAACCCATTTACAAAGGAGATATATTCATGAAACTGGAAGAATTCAATTACGATTTACCGAAGGAATTGATCGCTCAGGAACCGGCAGAGCCGCGTGACTCCTGCCGCCTGATGATGGTTGACAAGAAGACGGGGGAGTGGGAGCATCACCATTTCCGTGATATCTTGGACGAGATCCGCGAAGGCGATGTTTTCGTTTTCAATAACACGAAAGTCATTCCGGCGCGCCTCTATGGCAAGAAGAAGGATACTGGCGGCAAGGTGGAGATGCTGCTCCTCACGCCGAAGGGCAATGATACATGGGAAGTCCTCGTGAACCCGGGCCGTAAGGCACTGCCCGGCGTAGAGATCGAATTCGCAGAGAACTGTTACTGCAAAGTGCTGGATAAGACGGAATTCGGCGGACGTCTGGTCGAATTCCACTATGACGGCAATTTCGACAGCCTTCTCGATCAGATCGGTGAGATGCCGACCCCGCCGTATATTCACAAAAAACTTGGCAACAATGATGAGTACCAGACTGTGTACGCGAAGTATAAGGGTTCAGCGGCTGCTCCGACGGCAGGCCTTCATTTTACCCCGGAGCTTATGGAAGAAATGAAGAAGAAGGGCGCGAAGCTCCTCTTTGTCACCCTTCATGTCGGTATCGGTACCTTCCGCCCGGTTTCTGAAGAAAATATCGAAGACCATGAAATGCATAAGGAGTGGTACACGGTCAGTGAAGAAACGGCGAAAGAAGTGAATGCTGCGAGAGCCGAAGGCCGCCGCGTCATCGCTGTCGGCACGACCTCTGTCCGCACATTGGAGTCCGCTGGTCAGAGCGGTATCCTTGAGAGCGGCAGCGGCTGGACGCAGCTCTATATCTATCCGGGCTATCAGTGGCACATGGTCGATGCCATCGTCACGAATTTCCACCTTCCAGAATCCACCCTCGTCATGATGATGGCTTCCTTCGCCGGCCGAGAGCACATTCTGGCGGCATATGAAGAAGCCGTGAAGCAGAAATACAGATTTTTCTCCTTCGGTGATGCTATGTTTTTAAAGTGAACCAATTCCATACAGATGTATAGAATCTATAAAAGCCTATCGAAATTTGATGGGCTTTTTTGTTGCAAACTTATATCGGAAAAATGTCAGTCAAGACAATAAATCACTTTACAAACCAAGCAAAATGTAGTAATATATATACAACAAAGGAAATAGTTAGTAAATAACAGGAGGAAACAAAATGGAAGTAAAAGAAGTAAAAGAAAACGCACTGGAAACCGTATACAATGCTTATTACGACATGTATATGAGTAAGGCACAAAACGAAAGCGAGATTATCGCAAAGATGAAATCGTTCGTAGCTAGCAACTACGTAGAGGCGTTTACGAAGACCGAAATTATCACGAAAGAGGAAGCCGAAAAACAGTGTAACGCTGCTTTTAAAGAAGTAATTAAGGATACGCAGAAGGATGGGGCAAAAGAAAAAGCAAGAAAAATTATGGCAAATTTAAACGCAGTAACAAAAGCCGAAATCTATCTCGATGAGCATAAAGATGATATTGACGTAGTGGACTACTACGAAACCAAAATTCATCTTACTGCCATGGCTATGAGAATGGATGGCGTAATCAAAGGGCTCGAAGCACTTGTCGGATATGACCTGCTAACAATGGATGAAGTAGCAAGTCTCTTGAACACAAGAAAGTTAGCAGCTCTTAAAGGGCTAATAGATAATGCAGTAAAAAAGGGGGAAAAATAAATGAAGTGGATTGGAAGGAGAGGGACATATTATAGCGAGAATGATCTAGTTAT
>JAJWRZ010000062.1:4659-11410 GCA_021633965.1 Dialister sp. | reverse complement strand
AGATGAGCGATGACGTCTTCGATGCGCTCCTTTCCGATGTTTTCGTGGATATGTAAGAGCATTTCTATAGGGAAGCGGCAAATCCGCTCGCAAGAAAAACATTCTGAGGGAAGGAAGATTCCTTATCAAAGCGAGTTTCTCGAAGGTCAGGACGAAAGTTCTGGCCTTTTTGCGTGGGAAAAAAGAAGACTGGGAGATGACAGCGACTGCTTTGTTGCCATTCTTTTGCAAGGTTTTTTCTCTGCGGAAGAGGGGGATCCATGAGAGTACATCAAGCAAGGGAACGGATCCTGTGAGCGGTCTTCGGGATATCGTGTTTCACGGCGTATTTTCTCTTCCCCTTTTTGGCGGTTTATCATATAATGCAATATATGATAAAAATTATGCAAAATAGGGGAAACTACATGCAGAATCATGAGAAGAATACATACAGTCTCTGTCACATCGTGATCGCGGTGCTGGCAGTGGTCCTGATGGGGCTGATCGTTTGGATGATGGTCATCGTGTCGCACATCCAGGGGTCGGCGCGCGTGGTGAACTATGCCGGACTGGTGCGCGGGACGACGCAGCGGATGGTGAAGATGGAAATGGCGGGTGAGCCGCAGGATGAGATGCGCCGCGAGATCGAGGCGTATATTCAGGGACTTCGCGAGGGAGATGCATCGCTCTCGATCGTGCGGCTGCCGGATGCAGATTTCCAGCAGAAGATGAAGGAGCTGAATGGGTACTATCTGCAGGTCAAGCAGGAAATCAGCCATCTTCGCCGCACGGGAAAGGCGGACTCCTACCTGATCGCGGCGAGTGAGCAGTTCTTCGCGATCTGCGATGAGGCGACCGCGCTTGCCGAAGTGTACTCTGAGAAGCAGGCGAAGGATCTGGCTGTGCTGGAGAAGGGCATCACGCTGGTGATCTTCGCGCTGATGATCCTGATCAGTCTTGAGTTTTTCAAGGCGCTGAAGAGGCTGATCGAGAACCGCACGCTGCAGAAGAAGGCGTATTTGGATGCGGCGACGGGGCTTCCGAATAAGAACCGGTGTGAAGAGATCCTGAATGCGCCTGTTTCTTTGGATATGGGCGTGGTGAGCTTCGATCTGAATGATCTTCGCCGCATCAATGACAGCAGGGGGCATGAGGCGGGGGATGTATACATCCGTCGTTTTGCGACCGCTCTTCGGGCGGCGGTACCGGAGGAGCATTTCGTCGGCCGCCTGGGCGGGGATGAATTCTTGATGGTGACGCATGGCCTCTCCGAGGCGGGCATGGAGGAGCTTCTGGAAGATCTGCGTGCAAAGCTGGCAGAGGAGGCAAAAGAGCATATGGATACGCCGCTTTCTTATGCGGCGGGATATGTGCTGGCAAAGGATGACCCTGAGGCGTCCATGCGAGAGCTTTTCACGAAGGCCGATAAGCATATGTATATCCAGAAGAACCGTGCGAAGCGCAAGGAAGCAGAGGCGGAGAGGCGTCTTTCGCTGCGTCTGCTGAAAATGCTAAGCCGTTATCGGAAGAATTTCGCAAATTGTCTGTATTGTGATCTGAAGATGGACGCCTATCGCACGATCCGTGCGAGGAGCGATTTCCCTCTTGCGTCTGAGGGCAGCTATTCCGGCGCCGTGCAGCAGCTCGTGGAAGAGATCGAAGGGGAAGAGCGGGAGCGCATACAGAGCGCGCTCTCGAAGGAGTCGCTGGAGAAGTCGATCCTTCATAGTGAGGATGCGCTGGACCTTTCCTTTACGCCGAAGGAGGGGGCGGAATTACGCCGTCTCGTCGTCATTCCCGTGGACTTTGACTGCGAGGGGCAACTTCATCATGTCCTTCTTGCGTTTCAGCACGTTCGCCGGGCGGAGGATGCGCCTTTGGGGGCGAAGGAAGCGCTCTCCCTCTACTATGAGCAGCTGAAGCAGTCCATTCTGGAAAATGACAGCTATGTGGATGCCATGCTGGATATGGCGGACTGTATCTATATGGTCGATCTGACCCATGACAGGCTGGAAAGGGATATCGTGCTTCCGGGGAAGGAGGAAGCACATGCGCGCCTCTTTGCGGCACCTTCGCTGCCATGCTCGTACCAGGCCTACTGCGAAGCCCATATGATGCAGATCACACGACAGACACAGGGGTGCTACCGCATCGCCATGAGTGTAACCGATCTTTTGAAGCGCTTCGAAGCGGGTGACCGGCAATTCTCTGCAGAGTACGGGGTGCGGGAAAAGGATGGCACGATCCGCTGGGTCCGTAAGCTGATCCTTATGACGCGCATCACCGTCTATGATACGGATGCCGGACAAGATATGCCCGTCGTGCAGGCCATCGTCCTTTTGAAAGATACCACAGAAATGCATGAAATGGAGGAGCAACGGCAGGCAAAGCTGCAGGCCGCTCTGGATGAAATGAGCTCTGCAAATCGCGTGAAGACGGAATTCCTCTCCCGCATGAGCCACGATATCCGTACGCCGCTGAACGGCATCATTGGTCTTTTGCAGATCAATGAAGATCACTTCGATAACAAGGAGCTGGTCTTTGAAAACCAGAAAAAGATGCATGTGGCAGCGAAGCATCTGCTCTCCCTCATCAATGACATCCTGCAGATGAGCAAGCTGGAATCCGGCGGCGTCATTCTCTCCCGTGAGCGGATCTCTCTCTCTGAGCAGAGAGATGACATCCGCAGCATCCTCTCTGACCGTGTCGCGGAAGCAGGGCTCGAGTGGATCGATGAAGTGAAGGATTACTCGTTCCCGGTACCCTTCGTGTACGGCAGTCCCCTGCATCTTAGGCAGATCATTCTTAATATTTTAGGAAACTGCATCAAGTACAATAAAAAGGGCGGCCGCATCCTGACAAAGGTGGAGTTTCTGGGGACGAGCGGGAATCGCTGCACCTATCGATGGACTGCTTCGGATACCGGTATCGGTATGAGCAAAGAGTTTTTGGCTCATATTTTCGACCCCTTCACCCAGGAAAGACAGGATGCCCGCAGTGTATATCAGGGGACGGGGCTCGGTATGGCCATCGTGAAGAGACTCATCGATGCGATGGGGGGAACCATCTCTATCACCAGTGAAGAGGGAAAAGGCTCGACCTTCGTCATCACGATCCCCTTCGAAATCGCACCCGCTGAGGAAGAGAAGCCGAAGGAAAAGGGACATGTGGATATCGCAGGTCTGCACCTGATGCTGGTCGAGGATAATGAGCTGAATGCAGAGATCGCGCAGATGCTCCTCACCGATAAGGGGGCGCGCGTCACCGTCGTGGGCGATGGCAAACAGGCCGTGGATCTTTTCAAAAATAAGATCCCGGGTACCTTCGATGCCATCCTCATGGATATCATGATGCCTGTCATGGACGGCATGACCGCGACAAGGGTCATTCGCAGTTTTGCGAGAGCGGATGCGAAAACCATCCCCATCATCGCCATGACGGCGAATGCCTTCGATGAAGATGCGAAAAAATGCATCGCGGCCGGCATGAACGCCCACCTGACGAAACCGATAGAAATCGATCATGTCACCGAAGTCCTTGGACAATACTGTCGATAAAAAAGCTCCGCCGAAGGCGGGGCTTTTTGATTGGGGTGACTGGTGACTAGTGGCTAGGGACTGGTGACTAGGGACTAGGGATTCGTTTTGCATGATAGTTGAGCAGCCCCTTGAAGAAGGGGCGCGCCGAAGGCGGAGGATAGAGTGCCCCGAAGGGGCAGCCTTCTACGTGAAGGAATGAAAGAAATGCGAGACGAGCATCGCTTCGTATCGTCATCCCGAGCGTAGCCCAAGGATCTTTACGCCCTTGCGGTACTCTGTACTTATGAGGTAATGATAAAATCGCCTAGGAAAACACTGATTAAATCGTTGTCAGATTTTGCTCTTGAATTTTTATCCATAGCAAGGAATAACCTGACGCGAATAGCGAGCTATTTAAGGAAGGTTATGACGAAGCTATGTATAAAAAATCTTGCAAAAATCTTGCAAAATCTGACTCTGCGATTTAATCAGCGTTTCCCTAGGTGTTTCGGCTGCTCTTCCTCTCACACTCTCCGTTTGACCGTTGTGCAAGGAAGATTTCTCGCTGCGCTCGAAATGACGATGCGGGGGAGGAGACCTTGCGAAGGGTCGGCGTTTTTACATGACCGTTGTGTAGCCCCTTGAAGAAGGGGCGCGCCGAAGGCGGAGGATAGATCTGCCCCGAAGGGGCAGCCTTCTACGTGAAGGAATGAAAGGGAATGTGAGATAGTCCGTCCTCTCGTATCGTCATCCCGAGCGGAGCCGAGGGATCTTTACGCCTGAGCGGTATTCTGCATATAGGCGGTCGCGTAAAAATCGCTTAGGATTTTTTGCTTCACGCCATACCGCCGTCTTCGTTTGACCGGCGTGCAAGGAAGACTTCTCGATCGCTCGAAATGACGATGGGGGGAAGCGGTATTCTTCGTTCCTTTATCCGTTCTCCCTAGTCACTCTTTCCTATCTATGCTATAATACATAGATAAATATCGATAAAAGAAAACGGAGGCGAGGGTATGGATCATTCGCGGATCAAAAGAGAATATACAGAGCCGGCGGTGCCGTTCACGCTGAAAGCGCCGTTCCAGCCGATGGGGGATCAGCCGAAGGCGGTGAAGTCTCTGGTGGGCGGACTCAGGAATGGCGACTGGGCGCAGGTGCTGCTCGGTGCGACGGGGACGGGGAAGACCTTCACGATGGCGAAGGTCATCGAAGAAGTGCAGCGCCCGACGCTCATCATTTCTCCGAATAAGACGCTGGCCGCGCAGACGGCGAGTGAATTCAAGGATTTCTTCCCTGACAATGCGGTGTACTACTTCGTTTCCTACTACGACTACTACCAGCCAGAGTCTTATGTGCCGCAGACGGATACCTATATCGAGAAGGACTCGTCACGCAATGAGGAGATCGACCGCCTGCGCCACTCGGCGACGATGGCGCTTTTCGAGCGGCGGGATGTCATCATCGTGGCATCGGTGTCCTGTATCTACGGTTTGGGCGATCCGGAGGACTACAGCTCTATGGGGCTCTCGCTCAGGCCGGGCGAGGAGATCGAGCGTGACAAGATCCTGGAAAAGCTCGTCAGTATGCAGTACATGCGGAATGATATGAATTTCACGCGAGATACTTTCCGCGTGCGGGGAGATACGATCGATGTATTTCCTGCATCGGAAAACAATGTCGCTGTCAGGATCGAAATGTTCGGCGATGAGATCGACTCACTGACGGAATTCGATGTCCTGACGGGGGAGACTGTCGCTGAGAGAAATCACATCGGCATCTTCCCGGCCTCGCACTATGTCACCAGTTCGGATAAACTTCGCCGTGCGGTCACGTCCATCGAGAAGGAGCTGGACGGGCGGCTGAAAGAGCTCCGGGACCAGGACAAGCTCCTGGAGGCGCAGCGTCTTGAGCAGCGGACGAATTATGACCTCGAAATGATGCAGGAGGTCGGATACTGCTCAGGCATCGAGAATTATTCCCGTCATATGTCGGACAGGAAAGCGGGCGAGCCGCCATTCACCCTTCTGGACTACTTCCCGGAGGATTTCCTCATCATGATCGATGAGTCGCATGTGACCGTGCCGCAGCTGCGCGCGATGTACAATGGCGACCAGTCGAGAAAAAGCACGCTCGTCGACTATGGTTTCCGTCTGCCGTCCGCGCTGGATAACCGTCCGCTGACTTTTGACGAATTCACCGAACGGATCAATCAGATCATCTATGTGTCGGCGACGCCGGGGCCGTATGAAATGGGCGTCCAGACGAATCTGGCTGAGCAGATCATCCGGCCAACGGGGCTCTTGGATCCTTCCATCGAGGTGCGTCCCATCGAAGGACAGATGGATGACCTGCTCGGGGAGATCCATAAGCGTGAGGAGGCTCACGAGCGCGTTCTCATCACGACACTCACGAAGAAAATGGCGGAAGATCTCACCGATTTCCTGACGGAAGCGGGCGTGAAGGTACGCTATCTGCACTCTGACGTTGCGACCATCGAGCGTGCGGAGATCATCCGTGACCTGCGTGCGGGCGTTTTCGATGTGCTGGTCGGCATCAATCTTTTGCGTGAGGGTCTCGATATGCCGGAGGTCTCGCTCGTGGCCATCCTCGATGCGGATAAGGAGGGCTTCCTGCGTTCGGAAACTTCGATGATCCAGGTCATCGGTCGTGCAGCCAGAAATGAGCATGGCCACGTCATCATGTATGCGGACCGCATCACAAAGTCGATGAAGTATGCCATCGATGAGACGAATCGCCGCCGCACCATCCAGCAGGCCTATAATGAGGAGCATCACATCATCCCCCACACTGTCCAAAAGCGGGTCAAAGACCTCATCGACCTCACGAAGATCGAAGAGAAGCCGGCTGCCTACGGCGGCAAGAATAAAGAGGGCGAGCTTTCTGATGAGGAGATCTACGCCCGTATGAAGGAATGTGAGAAGCTGATGAAACAGGCGGCGAAGGATTTGGAATTCGAAGCCGCCGCCCGCTACCGCGACCAGCTCGCCAAGCTGCGCCAGCTCTGGACCGATCGCTACGATTCCCGCGCGGAAGAAGCCCTGAAGCGTCAGGCTGCGGCGAAGAAACGGATTTATAAACCAATGAAGAAACGGGTGTAATTTTTGGGTGACTAATGACTAGTGACTGGTGGCTGGGGATTAGGGATTAGGGGTTCGTTTTGCCCTGCCAGCTGAGCAGCCCCCTTGAAGAAGGGGCGCGCCAAAGGCGGAGGATAGAGTGCCTCGAAGAGGCAC
>JAJWRZ010000062.1:0-4559 GCA_021633965.1 Dialister sp. | reverse complement strand
TGAAGAAGGGGCGCGCCAAAGGCGGAGGATAGAGTGCCTCGAAGAGGCACCCTTCAGCAGAATGGTGAACGACGTATGTAAGAGAATCGCTCCTCTCGTATCGTCATTTTCTGAGGAATGCGCTCTTACATGCCAGCTGAGCAGCCCCTTGAAGAAGGGGCGCGCCAAAGGCGGAGGATAGAGTGCCTCGAAGAGGCACCCTTCTGCAGAAAGGTAAGCGATGTATGTAAGATAATCGCTCCTCTCGTATCGTCATTTTCTGAAGAAAGCGCTCTTACATGCCAGTTGCGTAGCCCCTTGAAGAAGGGGCGCGCCGAAGGCGGAGGATAGAGTGCCTCAAAGAGGCACCCTTCAGCAGAATGGTAAACGATGTATGTAAGACAAGCGCTCCTCTCGTATCGTCATTTTCTGAGGAATGCGCTCTTACATGCCAGCTGAGCAGCCCCTTGAAGAAGGGGCGCGCCGAAGGCGGAGGATAGAGTGCCTTGAAGAGGCACCCTTCTGCAGAAAGGTAAACGATGTATGTAAGACAAGCGCTCCTCTCGTATCGTCATTTCGAACGAAGCTGAGAAATCTTTTTCGCCCCATTAAAAAGATAGATGAAATAAGGAGAAACGAATCCTCTGCGTCGTGGCGTGAAAAATGAGTAGAACAGAACCCCTTTCACAGAAAGGGGTCGGCGCCTTGGCGCCGGGGGATAGGTCGTCATAAGGAAGATGTTTGATAGCGAAGAAACGGTAGCCTCATTACGTAGTCGGTCCCGAATGTGCAGATAAACTGCCTGCGCACCCGTCTCCCTATCCCCCGCCCTGCGGGCGGCCCCTTCCCGAGGGGAAGGGGCTTTGAAAACTTCGCGGCGCTTTTTATTTGATGCGCCGCACCATCCCCATAGAACCCGTAGAACCTATAGAACCTATAGAACCCATTGAACCTCATACACGAAAGGACATCCATGGAAAAAGGAATCATCATAAAAGGCGCGCGTCAGAACAATCTGAAGAATATCGATCTGACGCTGCCGCGAAATCAACTCATCGTTTTCACCGGGCTGTCCGGCTCGGGGAAATCGTCGCTGGCTTTTGATACCATCTATGCAGAAGGGCAGCGAAAATATGTCGAGTCCCTGTCTGCCTATGCGCGGCAGTTCCTGGGGCAGATGAATAAGCCGGACGTGGATAAGATCTCAGGGCTTTCACCGGCGATTTCCATCGATCAGAAATCCACCAGCCATAATCCGCGCTCGACGGTCGGCACCGTGACGGAGATCCACGACTACCTCCGTATGCTGTATGCGCATGCGAGCCGTGCCTTCTGCCCGCACTGCGGCAAGCCGATCCAGCGGCAGACGGTGGACCAGATCGTCGATGCGCTCCTTGCCCTTCCGGAACGGACGAAGCTCATGCTCTTAGGGCCGGTCGCTGTCGCGAAGAAGGGGACGCATAAAAAGCTCTTGGAAGAGCTCCGCAAGGAGGGCTATGTCCGCGTCCGCGTGGATGGGGACGTCCTCTCCCTGTCCGATGACATCGAGCTTGCGAAAAACAAGAAGCATACCATCGAAGTGGTGGTGGATCGTGTCATCATGAAAGACGGTATCGTGCGCCGCCTGACAGACTCGGTGGAGGCCGCGCTGAAGCTGGGGGACGGGATGATGGTGGGAAGCGTCATTGGCGGGAAAGACATGGTCTTTTCCACGCATTTCTCCTGCCCGGACTGCGGCATTTCCCTGCCAAAGCCGGAGCCGCGCATTTTCTCCTTCAATAATCCCTTCGGCGCCTGCCCCGCCTGCATGGGCCTCGGCGCTTCACTGGAGGCGGATTTCCATCGCATCCTGCCGGATCACACGATGCCCTTCCGTCTGGGCGCGATCCAGCCATTTCCTTATAATAAGGAAACATGGCTCTACAAGCTGCTCGATGCCTTCCTGAAATCCTATGGCCTCACCATGGAAGCATGCTATGATGACTTGCCGGATCAGGCAAAGGCAGAGTTTGAAAACGGCGGCACGGCGCTTCTCTCCTTCCAGTACACCAGCCCCGAAGGCATCACAAAGTCCTATGAGCGTCCCTTCGAAGGCATCGTCCCGATGACGAAGCGGCGCTATGATGAGGCGTGGACAGAGAAGATGAAGGAAACGCTCTCGAACTACCTCATCGAGAAGCCTTGCCCCGTCTGCCATGGGGCGCGCCTGAAGCCGGAGAGCCTCGCTTTCCGCGTCGGTGGGAAGAATATAGCAGAGATCTCCTCCATGGCTGTCATCGACCTTCTGGACTTCATGGACCATGTCACGCTTTCCGAGAAGGAAAAAATCATCGCAGACCAGATCCTGCGCGAGGTGAAGAGCCGTCTCTCCTTCCTCGTGAATGTCGGGCTCGACTACCTGACACTCTCCCGCGGCGCTTCGACGCTCTCCGGCGGCGAAGCCCAGCGCATCCGTCTGGCGACGCAGATCGGTTCCGGGCTGGTCGGTGTCCTCTACATCCTGGATGAACCGTCCATCGGTCTGCATCAGCGTGACAATGACAAGCTCCTTGCGACTTTGAAGGGCATGCGGGATCTGGGAAATACGCTCATCGTCGTAGAGCATGATGAGGATACCATCCGCACCGCAGACTGGGTCGTGGATATCGGCCCCGGCGCAGGGGAAAATGGCGGCTCCGTCGTCGCGGAGGGTACGCCTGAGGACGTGATGAAGGTGAAGGACTCCATCACGGGACAGTACCTGCGCGGTGAGAAATACATCCCGCTGCCGGAAAAGAGGAGAAAAGGAAACGGACTCTCGCTCACCATCCATGGCGCTCACGAACACAATCTGAAGCACATCGACGTGACCATCCCGCTCGGTGCCTTCACCGTCGTCACCGGTGAGTCCGGCTCGGGCAAGAGTACGCTCGTGAATGAGATACTCTATCAGGGACTGTCGAATATCAAGAACCATACATCCTACCGGGCCGGAGCTTTCGACTCCATGGACGGCGCAGAGTATGTGGATAAGATCATCGATATCGACCAGCAGCCGATCGGGCGCACGCCGCGCTCGAATCCGGCCACCTATACCGGCGTTTTCAATGACATCCGCGAGCTTTTCAGCCAGACCTCCGAAGCCAAGATGCGCGGCTACAAACCGGGGCGTTTCAGCTTCAATATGAAAGGCGGACGCTGTGAAGCCTGCCACGGTGACGGCATCATCAAGATCGAGATGCAGTTCCTCTCAGACGTTTACGTTCCCTGTGAAGTCTGCCACGGCGCGAGGTACAACCGAGAGACGCTCGAAGTCCGCTACAAGGGCAAGAACATCTCCGATGTGCTGAATATGACCATCGATGAAGCCGTGCCTTTCTTTGAAAACCACGACAAGATCCTGCGGAAATTGAAGACCCTGCAGGAGGTCGGCCTCGGCTACATCCATCTGGGACAGCCGGCCACCACTATGTCCGGCGGCGAAGCCCAGCGAGTGAAACTGGCGACCGAGCTCATGCGCCGCGGCACCGGAGATACCCTATACATCCTCGATGAACCGACCACCGGCCTTCACAGTGAAGATATCCGAAAGCTCCTGATCGTCCTCGAGAAGCTGGTGGATCAGGGAAATACCGTCGTCGTCATCGAGCACAATCTTGACGTCGTCAAGACCGCCGACTACATCATCGACCTTGGCCCCGAAGGCGGCGACAAGGGCGGCGAGATCGTAGCCACCGGCACGCCGGAAGAAGTCGCGAAAGTGGAAGCGTCCTACACCGGGCAGTACCTCGGCCCGGTCATCGAACGGACGAAAAAGTTTATGGGGTTGAAGTGACTAGGGGCTAGTGACTGGTGACTAGGGACTAGTGGCTAGGGATTAGGGGTTCGTTTTGCCCTGCCAACTGAGCAGCCCCTTGAAGAAGGGGCGCGCCGAAGGCGGAGGATAGAGTGCCTCGAAGAGGCACCCTTCAGCAGAATGGTAAAACGATGCATGTAAGACAATCGCTCCTCGCGTATGATCATTTCGAGCGAAGTCGAGAAATCTTCAAGGCACAACTTCGCTTCTAGTGGAATGCGCTTTTTTATGCCAGCTGAGCAGCCCCTTGAAGAAGGGGCGCGTCGAAGGCGGAGGATAGACTGCCTCGAAGAGGCACTCTTCAGCAGAATGGTAAACGATGTATGTAAGACAAATCGCTCCTTTCGTATCGTCATTTTCTGAGGCATATATACTTCGCGGCGAAGCCGCCTCCATATAAGTCTTTCCCGCATGCGAAGGGGATTGCGTCAGCGGCGTTCGGGTGTTTACGAGAGTGCTTCTATGTTTGCAGACGCATTTTCCGCTTTCCTCATCTGTCTTTCATACCGCCAGTGCCCTATCCGCCCCTTCGGGGCACCTTCCCCTCGAGGGGAAGGCTGGCGATACGAGGGAGCCCTGCTATCAAGAGACCTTCGGGCATCGCCTCATATATACTTCGCGGCGCTTTTGATTTTTATGCGCCGCACCACCCCCTCTGAACCCGTAGCCCCCCTGAACCCGTAGAACCCTTTTGCACTTGTCAACAAAAATTGGACACGAAACTAAAAAAATTAGGCATAAAAAT
>JAJWRZ010000061.1:0-11477 GCA_021633965.1 Dialister sp. | reverse complement strand
GCCATAGTCACCCTATCCGCCCCTTTCGGGCACCTTCCCCTAGAGGGGAAGGCTGAGATACGAGAATACCATCTTCTAAAATAAGGCGGCGAAGCCGCCACCTCCCCCCTGAACCTTGAACCAAATGAAAGCAAAGTAAAAAGGAGCTGTGAAGAAATGAGAATTCATTTCTTCACAGCTCCTTTTCTTGTTCCTTATTCTGCTGCGATAAACATCGGATACAACGGCTGGTCGCCTTCGTACATTTCAAAGGTGACATCCGGGTAGGCTTTTTCTGCCTTCTCGATCTCTTTCTGACAGTCTTCTTCCGAAAGGTCTTTTCCGTAGTAAATGGTGACGATCTCGGTATCTTCATCAATAAGTTCACCAAGTACCTGCATGAAGCAGTCGGAAAGCTCCGGTACGGAGATGACTTCACAACCTTTGACAAGACCCATGAAGTCGTCCTTGTGAATGGTGGATTCACCGACAATGCTGTCACGTACAGCGGTCGTGATCATACCGCTCCTGATGTCTGAAAGACGGTCGGCCATGGCATCAAGATTTTCCGCGATAGTGGCCTTACCATCAAAAACCATAGCAGCTGCCAGCCCTTCCATCGGGTTCGTGGATGGTACGATATGGACTTTTTCACCAAGCATTTTCTTCAGCTGCTGCGCAGCAAGAATGATGTTTTTGTTATTTGGCAGGATGATATATTTCTCATACTGTCCATTTTCCATACCTGCCGAGAGTTCCTGCACGGATGGATTCATGGACTGACCGCCGGAGACAACATCACAGCCTGATTTTTCGAAAAGCTCTGTCCAGCCTTCCCCAGAGACCACGGTCAGGACACCAAGCGGTTTCTTTTCCATCTTCTGCTGCTTTTCTTTATTTCTATGAAATTGGTCGACCATGTTATCACACTTGATGTCATGGAGCGTACCCCAGTCCGCTGCCATGTCCAGGACATGGCCCGGACGCTGGGCGTGGATGTGGACCTTCACCAGATTATCGCCTGAAGCAACGATCATAGATTCACCCCAGGAAGAAAGCTTCTGGCGGACCTCACGAGCACTTACTTTACATGGGCTGATGATGAATTCCGTGCAGTAGGGATACTCAATGGAGAAAGACTCTCCTTTTGCTTCCAGACGGCTGATGACCGGCTTCACATCGACTTCGATATCCTCGACTTTCCCGGTCAGACCATTCAGACAACCCATCAAAAAGAAGATCAGGCCCTGACCACCGGCATCAACAACATTCGCATCTTTTAAAATCTGCAGCTGCTCCGGCGTCTTAGCGAGCGCTTCTTCTCCCGCATCGATAGATGCTTCCAAAATTTTGCTGAAATCCGTTTCCACGCGGTATACATCATGTGTCCCTTTCGCAATGCCGCGAGCTACGGAAAGGATGGTACCCTCCACCGGCTTGGTGACAGCACGATACGCATACAGGATACCGTACTGGAAAGCCTTGCTCATCTGTCCGCAGGAAGCGGTCTTCTTGCCATGCAGGCCGCGGCTGATGCCATGAATGATCTGTGAAAGGATGACACCAGAATTTCCGCGTGCCCCCATGATAGCACCAGCAGAAGCTTTCTCAGCAATGATGCCAACCGGCTCTTCCGGGCTGACTTCCGCAATCATGCTGTACATGGATTTCAAGGTATTCAGCATGTTATTCCCTGTATCGCCATCCGGCACGGGGAAAACATTCAGCTGATTGATAATTTCATATTTCTTCTGGAAAAGCTGATACGCTCCTACCAGCATATTTTTGAAACAATTCCCATCAATAACGGTATACATCATTCTCTCCCCCATTTATTTGGCTCTTTCAAAAATGAATCCAGTAAGACCAGGTCCCAGATAGGCTGTCAGAACCGGGGTCGCCGTCGTGAGTGTAATGTCCATGTCCGGATACATTTCCTTCGCTTTGTCATAGAGCACCTTCGCTCCGGCTTCATTTTCGATATGTACGATGCCGAGTCTCTTGAGCGGCTCCTGCTTTTTCAGATAATCGATCATGAGAGCATTTGCTTTTTTTGTCGTGCGCACCTTCCCTAAAGCATCTACTTCATTGTTTTCATTCAGGTAAATCACCGGCTTGATTTTAAGAATGCTTCCAATGAGGCCGGCAGCCTTCCCGATGCGTCCTCCGCGCTTCAGATAGTCAATGGTATCGAGCGCGACGGTGAGTCCCGTCCGCATCGAGGCTTCTTCGAGCGCTTTCGCGATTTCCTCATAGGAAAGCCCCTTCTCGATCATATCCAGACCATCCTCCAGCAGATGGATCATGCCGATCGCCGTCGTTCTCGTATTGATGACCGTGATATTCTTGCGTCCCGACTGTCGGGCAGCCAAAAGCGCCCCGTTGTACGTGCCGCTGATGGTGGAGCAAATGCAGAGCACAATGATCGGGTCTTCGGCAGGAATATCAGAGAACAGCTTCAGAAAATCGCCGGTACTCGGCTGGCTCGTAGGTACCGATTTCTTCGTCGCTTCGGAATAATCGATGACAGCCTTAATGGTTGCCTCGCTTTCCGGTACGTAATTCTCTCCCATTTCAATGGTCAGCGAAATACAGTGTACATTCGGGTGAAGGGCTAGAAAATCAGCACCAACGCCGGAGGTACTGTCCAGAATCAAATGAATCATAGCAGTATGTTCCTTCCTATTGTTATTATGTTAGCGGTTAAGAGCTGGCAGGCATTTGTAAGAGCGCATCATGACCGAAGTGACATGTCGATCCGCGTCTTTCCGCAAGATCACAATGCCATTTCTCATGTCAAACATATCCATGCCGGTCAAATGCATGGATGCCCTGAAACGCATTACGCTTTTTTCTCTTTGGCTGCTTTTCTTTCCGCCTGACGTTCCTTGAATTCCTTCAGGAGCTGCTGGTAGTCATCATCATCGTAACCATTGGTCGCAAGCATATATTCATGCAGCTTCTTTCTCTGTTTTGCTACATTCAACGCAGACAGCTCAAAAGGATCGAGGGAAATTCTTGCCAGCATTTCACCGGTCGAAGAATAGCCGACGATGCCTTCGCCAAGGATGTCCACCAGCTTCTGCTTCTTCACTTCTTCACAGAAGGTATGGAAAAACTTATCTGCTTCCTTCGCCATGCTGTCGCGAAGACGCTTGTACTCTTCGCCTTTGTCTGCAGGAATCTTGAAGCCGTCAATCATGACATATTTTTCTGGTAAATTAAACATTTTATCACCTATTCGATTTTATATTTATCCACTGTATTTAACTATATCGCCCAAGCTGATTTTGGTCAAGTTTTTTGCACCATTTTGTACTGATATTCTCAAGGAAATCGGTACATTTTCAAGGAACCCTGCTATAGTATATCTAAACATTTTTTATGTTTGATTTTAAATGAGAATACACCTGTAAAACAGAAGGGTGCGTTTGAAAAAAAGCTGAACCAGAAAAGGTACGAATGGTCCTCTCGCCCCCGCAAAAAGCCGCCTGGCCTCAAAGACCGGGCGGCTTTTCTAAATTCGATTATTCTACAATCAGATTTTTCTTTTCTTCTTTAGGGAAGACGAGGTTCAGAATAACAGCGACAACAAAGACCACAGCCACACAGTTTTCCGCAAAAACACTGCGGAAGAGCTCCGGGAAGATATGGAAAATCTGTGGGGTCTGTGTGAAACCGAGACCAATACTGAGAGAGAGGGCGGCGATGCTCATATTTCTCTGCGAGTAACCGCATTCTCCGAGCATACGGACACCGGAAACAACGATAGAGCCGAACATCATGAGCGTGCAGCCGCCGAGAACGGCATCCGGAAGGGACGCCAGGATGACGCCAAGGCCGGGGATAATGCCTGCCAGAATCATAAGTGCCGCACCGCATCCGATAGCCTTACGGTTTACGACCTTGGTCATCGCGACAAGACCGACATTCTGGCTGAAGGATGTGATCGGCATGCAGCCGAAAAGGGAAGACAGTGAGCTTACAAAGCCATCGACCGCAATGGAGCCAGAAACTTCACGGCTCGTCGCTTGGCGACCATACCCCATCATGGCAAGAGCACTGGTATCCCCCAGCGTTTCTGTTGCGGAGACGAGGAAAATCAGGAAGAAGGAGAAAATGGCATCTCCATGGAATTCAAGCGAGATCGGCATGATCCCGGGAAGGGAAATAAGCGGAACTTCCGTCAGTCGAGACAGATCGACCATGCCGAAGCAGTACGCGGCGATATAGCCAACGACAAGCCCGAAGAGGACGGAAAGCTGCTTATAGAAAGAGTGTGCTTTAAGATTCCACGCAAGGCAGGCGACAAGCGTGATGGTGCCGACGATCAGGTAATTCTGGGCGCCAAAATTTGGATTGCCAAAGCCGCCGCCAAAAGAATTGGCCCCGATGGGAAGCAGGGAGAAGCCGATGGCCGTCACGACGGACGCAGACACGATCGGCGGGATAAATTTCCTCCACCAGGAGGCGCCAAGGCCAAGGATACCTTCTAATATACCGCCGATGAGCGCAGCACCAAGAACTGCACCATAGCCATACTTGGTACCGATGATGCAGGCCACGGAAACGAAGGTGAAGCTGATCCCCATGATGATCGGCAGACCGCTGCCAAAACGCCAGATCGGGAAAAGCTGGAGAAGAGAGCCGATGCCGGCTACGATCATCGCAGACTGCACGAGTGCCGCCGACTCCGCCGGATCCATTTTGACAGCACCGGCTACGATGAGGATCGGCGCGATATTGGCCACGAACATGGCAAGTACATGCTGCAGTCCGAAAGGAACCGCTTTTCTGATTGTGATTTTCCCATTGGGTTCATAAATCGGATCTTTTTCCACAATACACTCCTAACTGTAATAATTATTGGACTCCCTACATAAATTCACTGTTTTGCATCTTTGCGCATTATCTAAAAGTAATAGTGCCTGTTTCTGCATCCATCTTTTCGATAATAGCCAACGATTTCACATCAATACCGGAAGCACGGAGCTCATCACCGCCACCCTGAAATCCTTTCTCGATACAGATACCGACACCTTCTACGATACCGCCGGCCTGTTTGACAAGGTCGATCAGCCCCTGCACTGCGCAGCCGTTTGCCAGAAAATCATCCATGATGAGGATGTGTTCACCGGCATTCAGATATTTCTTGGAGGCTACGACATGATTCACTTTATTATGTGTGAAGGACTTCACTTCGGTCGCATAGACATCCTTATCCATATTGCTGCCTGCCGACTTTTTGGCAAAGAGGACCGGAACACCGAAATATACTGCAGTGAGGCAGGCAATGCCGATACCGGACGCTTCGATGGTCAGGATCTTATCCACCTGGCGGTCACCAAAAAGTTTCTTGAACTCCTTCCCCAGTTCACTGATGAAAGGGACATCGATCTGATGGTTCAGAAAGCTGTCGACCTTAAGTACATTCCCCGCTTTGATGACACCGTCTTTCATAATTTTCTTCTGCAGTAAATTGAGCTCGCCCACGATACTCCTCCTCATTTCACTCACGGCCTGCCAAGCTGAACCGTGCTGATAAAAATATTTTACCTATTTTATCACGTTCCTTTACCCAGTGCAAAATTTAGCGTAAAAAAACGAGCCGGAGAGGCTCGTTTTTAGGGTATCAATAATGAAGGATAGGCTCCCTCCTTTTTATGTTTGTTGACGCTTCCATGAAGAGAAAATCATATCCTCTTTATCTTACAGTCTACCATCAGAAGAAGACCTCTGTCACGCCCGCGCCCCCATTTCTATAGTCAGCTTCATGGAATTCCTTTACGAAATTCAGCGTACGAAGATACTCCTGGATCCCCTGACGCAGTGCGCCGGTCCCTTTGCCATGAATAATCTGCACCGGCGAAACGCCTGCCATGAAACATTCATTCAGGAAACGGTCCACTTCTGGGACGGCCTCATCGACTGTTTTCCCGATGACATTGAGCGTGGTATGAACGGTACGAACACTCGCCGCGCCCCGGGCAGCGAACGGACGACTGACCGGCTTCCTGACCTTCTTCACCGGTTTCTTCGTCTCGAAGCAATGCTCCGGAGTCACGGTGACATGCATCAGACCGCAGGCGATGGTGATCTTATTTCCCGACACTTTGGTGATGGTACCATCACTGTCCAGCGTATCGATATAGACATAGGTGCCTTTTTTGATCTGCTCCTTGGGAAGCGGATTTCTTCGGTTTTCTCTTCCGGGGAGCGCCATGGCATCGATCGCGCCACGCACTTTGGAAACATGCTGCTGGAGATCATCCTTCGCCATCGCTGAGGCCTTTTTCTTGAGATCTTTGATGATGGCTTCCGACTGATTTCTAAGATCTCTTTTGATAGTCTCCGCTTCTTGTCTGGTTTTCTCCAAAATCTGGTCTTTCTTTTTATAGAAAGCATCCGTCTCTGTCCTAAGTTCGTTCCGCAGTTCCTCAGCCTTCTTCAGCTGGGCTTCCACCTCTTCTTTTTCATGCGCGACTTCACGCGTCTGGCGGTTCAGCCGTGCCATGACTTCTTCCATATTGTGAAGCGGAGAGCCTTCTTTCAGCTGGCTGGCACGAGAAAGGACAAGGGGCGGCATACCAAGTCGCTTGCAGATGCTGAAGGCATTGCTGTTTCCCGCGACACCGATGATGAGGTGGTAGGTCGGCGTCAGTGTCTCTTCGTCAAACTCTACGAATGCATTCTCGATGCCACGCGTCTCGTAAGCGAGTTTCTTCATTTCACTGAAATGGGACGTAATGATAGCGGGTACTCCCTGCATCTGCAGATACTCCGTAACGGACTGTGCAAGCGCGGCTCCTTCGACAGGGTCTGTGCCTGAACCCAGTTCATCGAGAAGCACAAGATCTTCTGTCCCCACATGAGAAAGAAAAGCCGTGAGCTGCGTGATATAGGAAGAAAAGGTCGAAAGATTGTACTGGATGCTCTGCTCGTCACCGATAATGGCATAGATATTTTTATAAATCGGAAGCATCGAGCCCTCAGCCGCCGGAATAAAGAGACCGGACTGATTCATGAGCGATAGAAGCCCCGCTGTTTTGATCGCGATGGTTTTGCCGCCCGCATTCGATCCTGTAATGATGAGGATCTGGAAATCCATTCCCAGCGTCAAAGATATCGGCACCACCTTATCCGCAGGAATAAGGGGATGACGAGCACGGCGAAGGTCGAGCGCATGAGCGGAGTGGATGGCTTTTACTCCCTGCATGGAGAGTGCCATTTTCGCACGCGCAAAAATAAACTCCAGCTCGGTCGCAAGGTGACAGTTGTTCTTCGTGACTTCCCGTGTCTTCTTCACCTGCTCGGTAAGTGCGCGGAGGATTTCCTGTACTTCCTGCTTTTCCGAAGCCGTGAGTTCCGCAAGATCGTTATTCAGGCGCACTGAGACCATCGGCTCCATAAAAAGCGTCTGCCCGGTGGATGATCTGTCATGCACGATCCCTTCAAATTTATACCGGTATTCTTCCTTGACCGGTACGACATAGCGACCATTTCTCTGCGTCACGATGGCGTCCTGAAAATAGGATGACTGATCTTTATCCTGGATGATCTGCTGGATCGTCTTTCGGATACGATTCTTAATCATTTCCTTTTCCGTGCGGATGCGGGAAAGACGCGGGGAGGCGCGGTCACTGACCTCGCCATGCTCATCAAAGACCTGATGGATCCTTGCAATCAGCTGTTCCTGCGGGATGATGAGCGAAGCAAGCTCTTCGAGCGCGGGATAGACCAGATGACGCTCGCCTTCGAAATAGTGATGCATCTTCTTATACGTTTCGAGCGTTGCGGCAAGATCAATGAATTCCTTCGCCATCAGGATCATATCTTTCCCAGCTTTTTCCAGTGTCTCGGTGATGTCATGCGTCTCCCCCAAAGGAGTCGTGATCTCGCGCTCCAGAAGAATCGATGCTTCTTCTGTTTCCGTGAGCTTTTTCTCTATGATCTCCGGCTCTACGGACGGCATGAGCGTCCGTGCCATAGCTTTGGAAAGCTGCGAGGGGGCAAGCTCTGCGAGCTTTTCTCGGATCTTGTCGAACTCCAGTGTTTCCAGTACATCTTGTTTCATTTATAAAACTCCTCTAAAGAAGTGACCACGGGTGACATCGTCTCCCCTGCCTGCTCCGGGGGCCTCTTTCCGGCCGCTTAGTATATCACAGGCATCCTTACAAAGCGAGAGAATGCTGCCTTCATTCCCGCGAACGTCCAGTGTCAGCGCAGAAAGGCCTGCTTTTTTCAATTCATCAAAGTACGGACGCATATCCAGGACATGGCAGTTGGCGATATGCATATGGCACCATTCATCGGTATGGATAGGGAAACGGCGTCCTTCCCCATCCTTCAGGGCAAAGTGCCCCCGCATGCAATAC
This sequence comes from Dialister sp., assembly GCA_021633965.1. Taxonomy (GTDB): domain Bacteria; phylum Bacillota; class Negativicutes; order Veillonellales; family Dialisteraceae; genus Dialister. Next base: position 3,123 of record JAJWRZ010000061.1, on the reverse strand, counting down.
ATAGGGCAGTGCTTTTTGTCCTCATCTCCCATCACCGCATTGATCGCGCAGTACTCGGAAATCATCATCTCCGTCCGTCCATACACATAGGCTCCGAGCGGGATATCCGATCCTTTCGCAATATGACGGATCTGCGGGATCGTCAGCTCCTGTGAAAGGAAGCAGCCTGAAAAGCCAAGCCTTTCGATTTCTTTTTCAGCTTCACTATTGAAAATATTCATGGACGGTCCCGCCCAGACAGCGAGGCTTTCCTCCCCCTTCACCCATTCGATGGCTCCGGCATATTCCAGCACCACGCCATCGGGAAGGAGCGTCAAAAGCTTTCGCAGCTGCGCCTGCGCTCTGGCCTGATATTTTTCTCGTACCACGTGCGGTGTGGGGAAGAGGATCTCTGCCTCTGCCTCGTGACAAAGACGCACCGCCTCCTCATAGTCTTTCCATGGAATCGGCCTATGCGAGAAGGATTCGCCGCCAAAAATGACCTGACGTACACCGGCTGCCAGCGCCTCTTTCACATGAGAAAGAAGCGTCGTCCGGACTGTCACATGTGCACCCTCCTCAGAAGGGACTTTCGAAAAAGCAGGCGTCATCGAGGCCGGGATTGGGCGCGGGATGCTTGCCTCATGTGCCTCTCTTCGCTTTGCCAAGAGTGACTCTACCGCCTCCTGCCGCAGATGGTTCAGAATGCTTTTCGGCACCATGCATCCCTCATTGGTTGCCGATATGTCTGCAAGTGTGAACCATGTATTGCCAAGACGGCTCATCTGCTTCTCTATCTCTTCCGCACTCGTCACGTGCGCTTTGGCTTTTTCCATGAGAACATCGGACATAACCGTCACCGCATGCCCCTTATCATCGGCAGCGGTCAAAGACAGTGCCTCCCCGGGAGTCGCTGACAAGGAGAGATAGAGCGGGATCTTTCCCTGCAGATCCTTCATCGCAAGTGACTTCTTCGGTATTTTCACATTCCAGTAGACATGTGCATGCGCGAGAGGGCGTTTTTCGAAAAGAGCGCGATATTTCCCCTTTTTCAGAGAAGACAGCCGTTCTACAGGAATAAAGGCGATTGTTCTTTCTTCTGTCTCATAGGAAATACCCGTCACATCCACAAGACGCCTATCTGCCTCTGATTTAAAAACAAAGGCAGCGCGCCCGATGCTTTCCACACGTCCTGCCTCGACGCCGTGATTTCCTGGCGCGTACTCCGTGATCATAGACGGTCCTGCAGTATCATCCGGATATGCCGTTGTATAGCCGCGGTTAAATTCCTCTTCCAGATCGAGCTTCAACGGTTCGGTATCGATCAGAAGATGCTGCTTCGCTGCATCGATCGCTTTTCTATATGCTGATACGGTATTATAGACGTACTCTGCGCTCTTCATGCGTCCTTCCACCTTGAGAGAGGACACATGGGCGGCCAAGAGGTCGGGGATCCTAGGAAGCCCCATCATATCCTTGAGGCTTAGGATGTACTTTCCCTTCTCCTGCGCGAGAGGACGGCCCGCATCATCCACCAGCTCATAGGGCATGCGGCAGGGCTGCGCGCAGGAACCACGGTTTCCACTTCGCCCGCCGATGAAACTGCTCATGAGACACTGCCCCGAGTAACACACACAGAGTGCCCCATGAACAAAAACTTCGATCTCCACATTCGTTTGGTCGGTGATCTCCTTGATTTCCGCCAGAGAAAGCTCGCGCGAAAGCACCACACGCTGGAATCCATGATCCCCCAGAAAACGAACGCCATCCAGATTTGACACCGTCATCTGTGTGCTGGCATGGAGCGGAATGTGCGGAGCGATCTTCCTCACCATGGAAACGACACCGAAATCCTGCACCAGTAGTCCATCAATCGGGATCGTCCCTAAAAACTGGAGATACTCTGCGAGAGCCTTATTCTCCATATCGCCGATCAATGTATTCAGTGTCACATACACCGAGGCGCCTTTTCCATGCGCCATACGGACAGCCTCTTTCATCTCCTCATCAGAGAAATTGCCCGCAAATTTTCGCGCGCTGAAGCGTTTCCCACCAAGATACACAGCATCTGCTCCTGCATCGAGCGCAGCGATAAGATGCGCCGGAGATCCGGCTGGTGCTAAAAGTTCCATGATATTTCTCCTTTGAAAACGAATGGCAGCTAGTGACTGATGACTAGGAATTATGGATCAGGGATCGCACGTCTCGTACGTACTCTCTTCCCCCCCGGAAAGTGGCTTTGCGATGGGCGCAGCATTTCTGCTGAGAGCGCTTCACCCCGGCGCTCTCCCCATGAATAAACTCGTCTTATTGTATACTAACAGCCGGATAGTTTCAATGATAAGCCTGAAAGCGAAGAACCATCCTGATCCCCAATCCCCTGTCCACCCACATGCAAAAACCGCCAAACGAGAAAATGTCGCTTGGCGGTTCCACCATTCCGGTCACTTATCTCTTATTTGACTTCAGCTTCGTAACGGGCAAGAGTGAAGCAAAGGTCAGACAGACGATTCAGGTAGCGGATATCCACTTCATGCACCTCTTCCTCTTCGGAAAGACGCCACATGTCACGTTCTGCACGGCGAACAACAGTACGCGCCACATCAAGGAAGCTGGCGCTCTGGGTATCCCCCGGCACCAGAAAATGATCAAGTGGTGCCAGCTCATCCGTATAGGTATCGATGATCTGTTCCAGCTTCGTCACATGATCCGGCGTAATGTTTGCTTCTTTGCCGACGCTCGCTACATCCGCCATCAAAAGCCACAGTTCTTTCTGCAGCGCATGGATCGTTTCCTTGACATTATCATGGGTCGCAAAAGCACGCGCCTCGCCCAGCACAGAATCCACTTCATCAATGGTGCCATAGGTTTCTACACGCTGACAGCCTTTCGATACGCGTTCTCCTGTGTAGAGAGAGGTTTTGCCCTTGTCACCCGTTCTTGTATATACCTTTGCCATTTGAATCCTCCTTATTATTAAATGAGAGAATCATGAAAATATAGGCTTTCCTGATTCCATTATATCGCATGCCGGGGAAGGGTTCAAGGTTCAGAAAATGCGACATCAAAGTTTCCTTAGCACATCTTAATAAAAAGGGGCTGTGAAATAATAGCTCCATGAACACAAAAAAGGACTTTCGATTT
>JAJWRZ010000060.1:0-11524 GCA_021633965.1 Dialister sp. | reverse complement strand
AGGAAACACTGATTAAATCGTTGTCAGATTTTACTCTTGAATTTTTATGCATAGCAAGGAATAACCTGACGCGAATAGCGAGCTATTTAAGGAAGGTTATGACGAAGCTATGTATAAAAATTCTTGTAAAATCTGATTCTGCGATTAAATCAGCGTTTCCTTAAATCAGCGTTTTCTTAAATCAGCGTTTCCTCAATTCCCGGCCACACCCTATAACTATCAACCAAGGAAACATGTTATGACTTTTTCTATGAAACTGCGGATGTTTTTCCGCAAACCGTACAACGTCATCCTGGTGCTGCTGTTTGCAGCGCTGATCCTTTTGACGTTTCTGCCGCTGCTCTCCATCGTGCTCGACACGGTGACGGTGCACTCCTCGGAAGTGATGCGTATCCGCGGCTCGCATGCCGGGGATTTCACGGACTATCACTGGACGAAAGTGCTTCTGGACGGCACGACGAGCATGAGCATTTTCTACAAACCGCTCTGGAATACCGTGCTCATCTCGCTTTCGACCTGCGCAATCGCCATTTTCTTCGGCGGCGGCATGGCATGGCTCATCACGCGGACAGATATCAAGTATAAGCCCTTCCTCTCGGCGCTCTTCGTCGTGCCTTACATCATGCCATCGTGGACGCTGGCGCTCGCGTGGCTGAACTTTTTCAGAAATTCTCTCGTGGGTGGTGTGCCTGGGCTCTTTACGGTTTTGACCGGTATCCCGACACCGAACTGGTTCGCCTATGGCTTTTTCCCGATTTCCATTGTGCAGGGCCTCCACTATGCGCCCTTTGCCTACATCCTGATCGGCGGCATCCTGAAACACATGGATGCGAGCCTCGAAGAAGCGGCGCAGCTCCTGCACGCATCCCGCTGGCAGATCATGAAACGCATCACGCTTCCGATGGTGAAGCCGGCGCTGCTCTCGACCTTCCTGCTGGCCTTTTCCAGCTCGATGAGTGCTTTCGCAGTGCCCGCCTTCCTGGGAGCGCCCGTGCGCTACCACGTGCTGACGACGCAGCTCTATCGCACACTGCAGGGGCTGAATCCTGGCTATGGCTATGTGATGGCGCTGATTCTCATCCTGATCGGTGTCGCTATCATGATGGTGAACCAGAAAGTGTTGAGTGGAAGGAAATCCTATACCACCATCACCGGCAAGAGCGCCAATGTCTCGCTCATCCCGCTTCGCGGTCTGCGCCTGCCGATTTCTCTCCTGCTTGCCCTTCTCCTCGTGTGCGTGACTGTCGTCCCGCTCATCACCTTTGCGGTAGAGTCTTTCATCGTTGAGCCTGGGAATTATTCGCTGAGCAACTTCAGCACTGTCTTTTGGATCGGAGACGGAGCGACTGACATCGCAAATGGCGAGCCGGGTATCCTGAAGAATCACAGCATTTACAATGGCCTTTTGAACAGTTTCCTGCTGTCCGTCGTTTGTGCATTCCTGACAGGGACCATCGGACTTCTTGCGGGCTATGCCATTGTACGGAAGAAAGGCACCTGGCTCTCAGCTGCCGTGAATCACCTGACCTTCTTCCCATACCTTATCCCGAGCATGGCTTTTGGTGCGATTTACCTCTCCATGTTCAGCACCCGCCACGGCCCGATCCCGGCGCTGTATGGCACCTTCGCGATCCTCGCTCTCATCGGTACGGTGAAATACCTGCCCTTCGCGTCCCGGGCGGGCGTGAATTCTATGCTGCAGCTCGGAAATGAAATCGAAGAAGCCGGTATCATCATGGGAATCAGCTGGTGGAAACGCATGATCCGCATTATCATCCCGATCCAGAAGACCAGCATCCTCTCCGGCTATCTCCTGCCCTATATTTCCTGCATGCGAGAACTCTCGCTCTTCATCCTGCTGATTTCCCCATCGACGGCTGTCCTGACGACTATGCTCTTCCAGTACAATGAAAAAGGCTGGAACCAGTACGCGAATGCGATCAACCTCCTGATCGTCCTCGTCGTCCTTCTCTCGAACTGGGTCATTAACAAACTCACCGGCGCCTCGATCGATAAGGGGATCGGATGAATCGATGAGGAAGGTTGGTAGCGGCTTCGCCGCGGAGTATAGATAGTGGCGATGCCCGAAACTGATATATAATCAGCGCTCCCTTACGTCACGGAGCGCGAGTCGCACATTCACTAACAAATCACATGAGGTACTTCTATGCCTGAAATAATATTAAAAGACATCACAAAAAAGTACGGCTCGTCCGCTGCGGTGGATCACCTGAATCTGTCCATCGACGACCGTGCGTTTATTACACTGCTTGGACCATCCGGCTGCGGAAAGACGACCACGCTCCGCATGATCGCGGGGCTAGAGACGCCGACGAGTGGCGAAATCTCCATTGATGGAAAAGTGGTTTTCTCGTCAGAGAAAGGCATCAATGTCGCTCCGGAAAAGCGCGGCGTCGGTTTCCTTTTCCAAAACTACGCCCTCTGGCCGCACATGACAGTGTATCAGAATATCACCTTTGGTCTGGAAAATTTGAAGTGGGATAAGTCGAAAATCAAAGCTCGCGCGGATGAGCTGATGGATATGCTGAAAATCAAGGAATATAGCGATCGCTATCCGGCTGAACTGTCCGGCGGGCAGCAGCAGCGCGTCGCCATCGCACGCACGCTTTCGACCGGTCCGCGCATCCTTCTCATGGATGAACCGCTCTCGAATCTGGATGCGAAGCTCCGTATGGAGATGCGCTCCGAGCTGAAGCGCCTTCATATGGAAACAGACTCGACCTTCGTCTATGTCACTCATGACCAGCTCGAAGCGATGACGCTTGCGACGAAGATTTCCCTCATGAAGAAGGGCGTCCTTCAGCAGTACGCGCCGCCGCTTACCATTTATAAAGAGCCGGCCAATGCGTTCGTTGCAGACTTTATTGGAAATCCGAATATCAACCTCGTACCCGTCAACGTGCGCGAGGCAGGAGAGAAAGAGCTCGTGCTCGCCCTGGGCGCACACACCCTGACTTTCGCGGCGCGTGAGGCTGTCCAGACGAAAACAGGAGACAAGCTGCTCCTAGGCATCCGACCTGAGCATGTCACCATCGATCCGTCGGGCACTATTGAGGCGAAAGTCTACTCTGCCCTTCCGAGCGGTATGGAAACCGTTGTGAAGCTGGATGTGGGCGGCTTCCTTTTGACCTCCGTCGTCTTTGGCGATGCGGATTTCCAGATGAATCAGAGGGTGAAGATCCGGATTTCTTCTGATAGGAATCATCTCTTTGCCAATGATGAAGAAGGAATGCGTCTGGCGAGCGGGACAGTGAAATAGCAAAAAGAGGGGAGTCTCCCTAGGCAAAAAAGGATCATGTTTTTCACATGATCCTTTTTAAATGTCTGAGGGAGCAGTTATAATAAACCGCTCCCTTCGATTTGAAAAATGCGCTGAAAGATCTAAAGAGCATTCAGATACATTGACATACACATACTCAATAATTATAATATATATATGGAATATATCTTTTTTGAGTGGGATGAAAAGAAAAACGCGATAAACCAGAAGAAGCATCGCATTTCTTTTGAAGAAGCCAAAACTGTTTTTGATGATGTAGAAGCACTGATTATTGACGATCCCGACCATTCCATCGACGAGGAGCGATTTATTATACTTGGTTTTAGCAGCCGAGCCAATTTATTGGTCGTTTGTCATTGTTATCGTCAGAATGACAGTGTGATTCGCATCATTTCTGCAAGAAAAGCTACAGCCCGTGAAGCGGGTCAGTATCAGGAGAGGAGTTGATGACGGTGCGTGAAGAATATGATTTTTCAAATGCGCGAAAGAATCCTTATGCGATGAAGAAGAAACAGATTTCTATCAATATCGATGTATCTACGATCGAGTATTTCAAGGCATTGTCCAGCCAGAATGGGATTCCGTATCAGCTGCTTATCAATTCGTATTTGAAAGAATGTGCAGATAGCCACAAGACTCTTTCACTTCATTGGGATTGATGTAAAAAGATAGGCAAAACAAAACCGCCAGCCGAAAGGCTGGCGGTTTTATGATGCAGAGATCAGTTGAAGAGCTCGTCTGGAAGGACCTTGTTCTTCCCTTCTTCGATGGTGAAGACAGAAGCGAGGAGCTTCTTGGAGTAAGGATCTTTCGCTTCTCTGAGGTCGTGGATCTTTTCTACGACCTTGCCGTGCTGCATGATGACGATGTTGTCGCAGAAGCTGTTTGCGAGAGCAAGGTCATGGCAGATGAACATGTAAGCGACGTGAGTCTCTTTCTGCAGACGTTCGAGAAGGTCTAAGACGGTCTTCTGGACGGATACGTCGAGAGCGGAGGTGGCTTCGTCGCAGACGATGATCTCCGGCTCGAGGACGAGGGCGCGCGCGATAGCGATACGCTGGCGCTGTCCGCCGGACATGTTGTTCGGATAGCGGTCAGCGAAGTCTTCGGGGAGGTCGACCAGTCGGAGCATTTCCTTCGCTTTGGCTTCGACGTCCTTCTTAGCGATCATGCCGAAGTTTTCAAGCGGCTCACAGATGATTTCCTTGACACGCTGCTTCGGATTGAAAGCGGTGGAGGGGTCCTGGAAGACCATCTGGATGGACTTTCTGTGCTGGCGGAGAGCTTCGCCTTTGAGATCCGTGATGTCTTTGCCGTGGAAAATGATCTTCCCACTGGTCATGGGGTAAAGACGGGTCAGCATCTTGGCAAGGGTGGACTTGCCGGAGCCGGATTCCCCGACGATACCGACGGTCTCACCTTTGTGGATGGTGACATTGACATTTTCGGCCGCATGGAGCTTCTTGCCGTCACCGAGGTCGAAGACTTTGCAGATATCGACCATCTGGAGGATTTCTTCTCCGTAGTTTTTCATGCGTCTTCGCCTCCCATCTTCGGAACAGCCGCAAGGAGCATACGGGTATATTCTTCCTTCGGGTGATAAATGACGTCTTCTGCCTTGCCGTATTCGACGACGCGGCCTTTCTTCATGACCATGATGTAGTCCGCCATGTAGCAGGATACGCCCATGTTATGGGTGACGATGATGATGGCGGTATTCATCTTGTCGCGGACATTCATCATTTCTTTGACGATGATGGCCTGGTTCGTGACGTCCAAAGCGGAGGTCGGTTCATCGGCGAGAAGGAGTTTCGGTTTCATGGCCATTGCCATGGCGATGCCGACGCGCTGACGCATGCCGCCGGAGAGTTCGTAAGGGTAGCATTTCAGGATGTGCTCCGGGTTGGGGAGGCGCACCATTTCGATCATGGAAATCATCAGGTCATGGGCTTCCTTGTCGTCCTTGATGCCATGGACGGCGAGAAATTCGCGGAATTCGGTACCGATGGTACGGATCGGATTCATCATAGCGCCGCTGTCCTGGAAAATCATGGAGACGTCTGTGCCACAGAGTGCGCGATGCATTTCAGGAGTCTGCTTCTGGGTATCTTCGCCTTCAAAAATGACCTGACCTTCCGCTATATGACCGCCGCCGGGCAGGACGTGCTGGATAGCACGGATGACGGTGGTTTTCCCTGAGCCGGATTCGCCGACGATGGCAAGAATTTCGCCCTGGTCCAGGTTGAATGTGACGCCCTGAACGATGGGGGGCTTGTCGCCGTAGGCAATTCCCAGGTTTTTGACTTCTAACAGCATGAAAGTCTCCTTGTAAAAATAGTAAGCAGTAAGCAGTAGGCAGCAAACCGCAAATGGCGGGCCGCCTACTGCCTGGTGCTTACTGCTGGTTCATATGATTATTTTGCCGGAGTGATGTCCTTGGTGATCCAGTAGTAGTCGCACGGTTTGATGTCCGCATGTTCTACGGCTTTGTTGGAGACCATATTGGTCTGGGGATAGCCGAAGACGACGGTGGCTGCATCATCCTGAAGGATCTTTTCCATCTTGATGATGATGTCTCTACGCTTAGCCGGATCGAATTCGGAAGCCAGCTGATCGGAGAGTGCATCGTATGCAGGGTTGGAGTAGCCGGAGGCGTTCTCGGGGGTGCTGCCGTTCACATTGGTCTTCCAGTACATGTTGAGGAAGACTTCCGGATCCCCTGCCGGTTCAGTGAGGATGTTGGAGATCAGGAGATCATATTCGCCGCGGGTGCCGATGCCGTAAAGAACGTTGTAGTCCACATTCTTCATGTTCACCTTGATACCGACTTTCTTAGCGTCAGACTGGGTGGCTTCCGCAAAGAGAGGCAGTTCCGCACGGCCGCTGTAATAGACGAAATCCAGTTCCAGATTCTTGCCGTCCTTATCCACATAGCCGTCGCCGTCGGTATCCTTCCAGCCTGCTTCTGCCAGCAGTTTCTTCGCATTTTCCACATTATAGTTGTCCGGATATTCGGCTTTCAGTTTGTCGTAGTCAAAATCAAGAGACGGCGGAAGGATGGGACCGCCGGGGATAAAGGTGTCTTTCAGCAGTACCTTGCAGTAGGTGTCGCGGTCGAGGGACTGGATCAGTGCCTGACGGACTTTCTTGTCAGCGAGAGGCTTTCCGTTGGAAATGTTCAGGCGGGCCAGACAGTCGCGGAGGGAGGCAATGGAGCTGATGGTGAATTTCTTCTTATCCTGGAAGAGCTGCATATCGCCGGCGCCAATGTTGACAGCCACATCGATTTCACCCTTCTGGAGAGACATAGCACGGGTATTCGGGTCGTCGATGGTGTTGACGACGGTGTGCTTGAATGGAACAGCTGCGTAATAGTTCGGGTTTGCATCGAGTTCAGTCTTTGCTTTGGAGAAGGTCTTGACCATGTATGGACCGGTGCAGACCGGACCCTGTTTTGCAAAGTCTACTTTGCCGTCGGAATCGGCATCAACGATGATGAAGAGGGGATCCCCCAGTATGCCCGGCAGGGTAGCGACCGGCTTCTTGGTGTAAATGGTGACGTTCTGGCCGTCAGCGGTGATGTGGTCGAGTTCGAACATCGCTTTCGCACGCGGTGCTTTTGCGAAGGTACGTTCAATGGATTTCTTGACAGCTTCGCCGGTGACTGGGGTGCCGTTGGAGAATTTAATGTCTTTGATCTTGAAGGTCCAGGACATCTTGTCGTCAGAGACTTTCCAGCTTTCAGCGATCCATGGTTCTGTATTCATCTTGTCATCGAAGTGAACGAGACATTCACCGATGCCGTAACGCATGACCTGCCAGCCGAAGTAGTTGTCGGTCGGTTCGAGGCTGTCTGCGAAGTTCGTAACGCCGACAGTCAGGGTGTCCTTCGGACCTTTGGAGGCATTGCCGGAGTCACCGCCGCAGCCGGAAAGACCAAAAGCCATGAGAGCAGCTGCTGCAAAGAGGGCACCTTTTTTGTAAATAGATTTCATCGTGTACGCTTCCTTTCGGGTAAATAATATAAAAAATAATGAGAATAAACATGAGTTAGTGCTTAGTGACAAGTGTCTTGTGGCTAGGGATTAGGGATTAGGGATTAGGAGTGACTAGTGACTGGTGACTGGTAGCTAGGGATTAGTGGTTAGGGATTAGGTTTGCGATACGAGAAAACCGCCAGTTTCAAACCTCCGCGGCGCTTCCATATTTTTATGCGCCGCACCACCCCCGTTGAACCCGCTGAACCTCTTTCGCACGTAATCAAAGGGTACTACGCCCGAGGGGCTAACCCTGAACCCTGAACCTTAGCCTTCATTTCTCGGGTCAAGGACATCGCGGAGGGAGTCGCCCCAAAGGTTGAAGACGACGACGGTGATGAAGATGGAGAGACCCGGGAAGAACATCAGCCATGGAGCTGTCTGGAGCTGCTGACGGCCTTCATTCAGCATGAGGCCCCATTCCGGAGCCGGCGGCTGGCTGCCGAAACCGAGGAAGGAGAGTCCGGCAAGCTCCATCATCATGGCGCCGATATCAGCAGCCGCGGTGATGACCATGAGCGGGAGAATGTTTGGAAGGATGTGGACCCAGAGGATATGCGCTGCGGAACCGCCGGATACGACAGCCGCATCGACGAATTCACGGCGCTTGATCTTGAGGACCATGGAACGGGAGAGGCGGGCATACTTGGTCCATGTGACCGCAGTCAGTGCGATCATCGCATTGATGAGCGAGCCGCCCATGATACCAGCGATGGCGATCGCAAGGATGACGCCCGGGAAGGAGATCATCATATCAGCGATACGCATGATGACGATATCGACGATGCCGCCGAAGTATCCGGAAATGATGCCCATCGTGGTGCCTACGACGAAGATGCAGGCTACGAGGGCGATGACGGAGGTCAGGGAGTAGCTCGCGCCGTAGAGGATACGGGAGAGTACGTCACGTCCGAGCTTGTCTGTGCCGAAGAGATGCGCCGCAGACGGTGCCTGGTTCGCATCCTTCATGACAGCGGAGAGCGGGTCATAAGGAGCGATGACAGGAGCAAGGAGTGTGATCGCCAGAAGAAGGACGACCAGAAGAGAGGTGAAGCGGAAGGCTTTATTTTCTTTGAAGCCTTTGACTAAGCTTTCCATATCAGTGACCTCCCTTTCTGAGTCTTGGATCGAGACGGTTGTAGGACAGGTCGACGATGAGGTTGATCATCATGTACATGAAAGCGATCCAGAGAACGATGGCCTGTACGGTCTGGAAGTCACGGTAGGTGATGGCCTGTACGACCATGTAGCCCAGACCCGGCCAGGAAAATACGATTTCTACGACAGCGGCACCGCCCAGAAGAGAGCCGAAGGCCAGACCGAAGAGGGTGACCAGCGGGAGGAGGGCATTCGGCAGGACTTCACGCCAGAGGATGTGGCTTTCCGAGAGGCCGCGGGCACGTGCGCCCATGACGTAGTCCTGATGCAGTTCTTCGAGCACCGTGGCACGTACCTGACGGGTGTATTTCGATGCCATGACGATACCCAGGGTGCACATCGGCAGGATCAGATTTTCGAGGGAAATCGAACCGCCGACGATCGGGAAGAGGGAGAGCTTCAGTGCGAAGACCCAAAGGAGCATGAGGCCCATCCAGAAGTTCGGGACGGAGACACCGGCAAAGGTGCAGCCGCGGACGAGGTAGTCAAACCAGGTATTCTGCTTGACCGCGGTATAAATGCCGAGCGGAATGGAGAAGACAAGCATGAAGAGGGAGGAGGCCAGCGCCAGAATGACGGATGCCGGGAGGGCTTCCATGACTGCATCAATGACCGGCTTCTTCATCATGAAGGAGAAACCAAAATTACCCTGTACGACTCTGCCGAGCCAGTCCAGGTACTGCAGAAGGAACGGCTTATCCAGACCCAGTTCATGGCGGAGTGCGTCGATCTCTACCTGACTAACAATAATATCTTCATTACCGGCGATCATCTGCCTGACGGGGTCACCCGGAGAGAGCATGATCAGACAGAAGGTAATGAAGCTGATGCCGATCAAGACGAGAACCATCTCGCCCAATCGCATCCCAAGCTGCTTCATTGACAAACTCATCATCTCCAATTTCTTGATAATATAAAATGGTATAAAGACTGGGATTTTATCATCTGCTTCTTTCCCCTGCCGATGGGACGGAAGAGAAGGCTCCTCGCTGGACTTGACGCCCCACTTTTGATTGCTTCCTTGAAAAAAGGCATCAAAAAACAAGGTCGGGAATAGGACCTTGTTGGCTTAATGATAACAGATGAAGAGTGGTTTCCCAGGTTACTCTTTAAAAGAATAAGGTAGAAGCGCTGGAACATGAGGTTGTATTGTTGTTGTTTATTGGTTCCTTAAAACTTCTTACAGATTATATCATATAAATTATAATAGGTAAACAAATAATTAGGACAAATATTTATGCATGACAAAAAATCTTAAATGAAATATCTATTTATACCCATGGGGGGTATGGGGATGGCGAGGATATGGAGATTTTTCGATGCAATCGGGCATTATGACAGATAATAAGTATTATACCGAACAATCTATATTGCGAAATTAGCAATTAAAATGGGATAAAAGCAAAAATGCTATGCATATGATGCATAGCGAATCGCGAGAATTATGAGAACGATGAGGAGTGATTTAATTAAAAAATGAGAGGCAGGTGAAGAGCGATCGCGGAACGCGCCCATTGACAATCCTTCTTGTCCATGCTAGGCTAGATGTACAACATAGATGAGCTGCGGAACTGACGGAAATAAGTGGAATGAACCACGTGGACTGCAGGTCTCATGAAAAAGCCGACCGTCTGGGCAGGGAAATCTGCTCAGGCGGTTTTCGTTTCCCTGCGATGCATTTCGTGGCATCGCAGGGGCGGGAGCGCGCGGATTTCCCTTCATTTTGAAAATGGAGGGATTTTTTGATGAAAAGAAATCGCTGGCTCACGGCCTTGGCGGCCGTGGGGATCCACATGTCTATCGGAAGTGTGTATGCATGGAGCGTCCTGACGCGCCCTGTGATGGAGACGATGGGGCTCTCGCTCTCTTTGGCCACATGGGCTTTCTCGATCGCGATCCTGTTTCTGGGGCTTTCCGCAGGCTTCTTAGGCCCTCTGGTCGAGCGTCTGGGGCCGTCCCGGAGCGGGATGGTCTCTGCCGTCTTTTTCAGCACGGGACTCCTTGGAACAGCGGCGGCGGTCCACTTGCAGTCGGCCGCGCTCCTCTACCTCTTCTATGGAGCCATCGGGGGCATTGGTCTTGGCACAGGCTATATCACGCCTGTCTCTACGCTTGTGAAATGGTTTCCGCGGCATCGCGGCTTTGCGACGGGGCTGGCGATCATGGGGTTCGGCTTTGCAGCACTCATCGCAGGCCCGGCCATGCGCTATCTTGTCGATCGCTTCGGGCTCACGGAGAATTTCCTCATCCTCGCCGCTGCCTATGCGCTGGTCATGATCCTTTCCGCCTCCTACATCCGGCCGCCGAGGAAGGGTGAGATCCCGATGCTTTTGGAAGAGGTGCTTGAGGAAGAAATCCGAAAGGATGGGGAAAAGACGGCTGCGGTCAAAGGCCTCACGCGCAAAGAAGCCATGCACACATGGAAATGGTATGTGCTGTGGTGGATCTTCTTCACGAATATCACCTGCGGCATCGGCCTTCTGGCCGTGGCTTCGCCCATGGCGCAGGAAACGATCGGGATGAGTGCGGCCGAGGCGGCGTCCCTTGTCGGCATTATCGGTATCGTGAATGGTGCCGGCCGCATCCTTTGGGCATCCGTCTCCGACTGGATCGGGCGCGGCGTGACCTACATGATCTTCTTTGCGTTCGAAGTCTTCGCTTTTTATGCACTGGCTCATGTCAGCGATGCTCTTCTCTTTGAGGTGCTGGTACTCGCCGTGATTTCCTGCTACGGCGGCGGCTTCTCCTGCATGCCGGCATTCCTCTCCGATCTCTTCGGCGTGAAGCAGCTCGCTTCCATCCATGGCTCCATCCTGACCGCCTGGGGCATGGCAGGTGTCGCCGGCCCGCTTCTCCTTTCTTTCATGAAGGAAACGACGGGGGGCTATGCGGCGACGCTTCACCTTTTTTCTGCCATGCTCGCCGTGGCTTTTGTCCTATCCTGTGTCCTTGCGTGGAAGGGACGGAAATAAAAAAAGGAGCTGTGAAGAAATGAATCCTCATTTCTTCACAGCCCCTTTTTACTTTG
>JAJWRZ010000232.1:0-1917 GCA_021633965.1 Dialister sp. | reverse complement strand
CCCGCGGCAGATTGAACGCGAAAATGAGATGATCGTTATTTCACATCGCCTTTTTATTTGCAAAAAGCAGCTCGGAGGAAGTATGAGCTTCCCACAAGACTTCGCCGCAGGTATGAAAAGGCGTGCAGGAATGAGCGCGGGGCGTTACAATACATAGGAAGGGGTAGCGGATGGAGCAGAGCATTTGCTAGGGAAACACTGATTAAATCGTTGTCAGATTTTACTCTTGAATTTTTATGCATAGCGAGGAATAACCTGACGCGAATAGCGAGCTATTTAAGGAAGGCTATGACGAAGCTATGCATAAAAATTCTTGTAAAAGCTGACTCTGCGATTTAATCAGCGTTTCCCTAGATTCCCTTTGTCATCAGTGATGCTTTCGTAGGAGAAGATATATGGAAAAACAAGGATTTGCGGTGAGCGAGGTCAATCAGTACCTGAAGCAGCTGCTGGAATCGCAGAGCGATCTGCATCACATTCCGGTGCTGGGGGAGATTTCCAATTTCAAACGCTATCAGTCGGGGCATTGCTATTTCACACTGAAGGATGAGAAGTCGGCGCTGAAATGCGTCATGTTCAAGAGCAGTGCGGCGCACCTGTCCTTCACCCCTCGGAATGGGGAGAAGGTCGTGGCTCTTGGCTCGCTCTCGGTCTATGAAAGGGACGGGGTGTACCAGCTCTATGTGAGTGCGATGCGCCGGCAGGGGATCGGGGATCTGATGCAGGCGTATGAGGCGCTGAAGGAGAAGCTCACGAAGGAAGGGCTTTTTGATGAGTCTCGGAAGAAGCCGCTGCCTCGTCTGCCGCGGGCGATCGGGATCATCACGTCGCCTTCAGGGGCGGCGGTGCATGATATCATCACGGTGTCGCGGCGGCGGAACAAGGGCGTGAAGCTCATCCTGTATCCGGCGTCCGTGCAGGGGGAGGAGGCTGCAGGGGAGATCGTGCATGCGATCGATTTCTTTCAGCGAAATCACTTGGCAGATCTTCTGATCGTTGGGCGCGGCGGCGGCTCGATCGAGGATCTGTGGGCCTTCAATGAGGAGCCAGTGGTGCGCGCCATCGCGGCATCGAAGATCCCGATCATCAGCGCTGTGGGGCATGAGACGGATGTCACATTATCGGACTTTGCGGCAGATGCGCGGGCGGCGACGCCTTCGCAGGCTGCGGAGTTTGCGGTCATCGATGTGGCGGCGTATAGAAATGGCATCGCCTTTTATTGGGACAAGGCGGCAAAGCTGCTGGAAAAAAAGATCCATGAGAATGCACAGCTGGCAGACAGTCTGCAGCAGGAGCTCGCGCAGGCGATGGAGGCAGAGCTGGATGCGAAGAAGCACAGGCTCTCGCTCATGGCGGCGAAGCTCTCGGCACTGAGCCCGCTGACGGTACTTTCACGCGGGTATTCCATCACGACCACGGCGGGGCATAGAGCCGTGCAAGGCGTATCGGACGTATCGGTGGGAGACACGATCAGGACGACAGTGGCGGATGGGACGATTTCCTCCGTCGTATCAGGGATAGAAAAGGAAAGGATGTAGGTCATGGAAACTCGAAACATGTCATTCGAAGAGGGGCTGCAGATCTTAAAGAATCAGGTCGCAATGCTGGAAAAGGGAAATCTTCCACTGGACGAGGCGCTGAAAGTTTTCCGCGATGCTGTCGACGTCGGACGTTTCTGTAATAAAAAGTTGGAGATGGCAGAGACGGAAGTGCAGAAGATCGTGGAGAATGCCGATGGCTTCACGCTCGAGGATTTCGAAGAGAAATAGAGCATCTATGGGGATACATCCTCGTCCGGAGTGAGGAAAACACAAGGCTGCGATATGGGGATACCGCTTTTCTCGCATTGTCAGAGCGAATATACGCATATGTGGAAAAAGAATAACGACGGACAAAGCCTTCCCCGCGTGGGGAAGG
>JAJWRZ010000231.1:0-1920 GCA_021633965.1 Dialister sp. | reverse complement strand
TTCCCAATCAAAGGGACGCCCCGCCCCACGGGCTAACCCTGAACCCTGAACCCACTAACCTGAACCCTATATTTTCGAAAGGAGCATCCCTATGTGTGTAGCATATCCCGGCCGCGTTGTCTCCATCGAAGGCACGCATGGCATGGTCGATTTCTCCGGCTCCGAGGTCCGTGTGAACCTCTCCATGGTGCCCGCAAAGCTCGGTGACTACGTCCTCGTCCACGCCGGCATGGCGATCCAGATCGTGAAAAAGGACGAGGCAAAGGACTGGATCGCCCTGTTCAAGGAGATCGGGGAAGAAATGGGTGACGAGTGACTGGCAGCTAGGGACTTAAATACCACCTTCGGGCATCGCCCCTTTATAAAAAATCGACGCGAAGCGTCGTTCCGCCTAAGCCTTCCCCATCGGGGAAGGGGGACCGCGTCAGCGGTGGATAGGGTGCTTTCGTAAATCGTCGACTTGAGACGCATTTTCCCGCTCGCTTTCATACCGCCAGTGCCCTATCCGCCCCTTCGGGGCACCTTCCCCTCGAGGGGAAGGCTGCGATACGAGGAAAACCTGCGATCGCAAACCTTCGGGCATCACCAGATTTATACTGCGGCGAAGCCGCCACCACAACCCTGAACCCTGAACCCTTTCCCCTATTTCTCAAAGGAGCCTTTTATGGAGGAACGCAAACTTGCCCGCTGGCTTTCCCGCTACGACGGGCCGCCGCTCACACTGATGGAGGTGTGCGGGACGCATACCTCAGCGCTGTACCGTTCGGGCATTCGTCAGATGCTCCCGCCGCAGATCACCTTCCTCTCCGGACCGGGCTGTCCGGTGTGTGTGACACCGACGTCCTACATTGATAAGCTCGTCCGCTATGCGCTCACTCCGGGCTGTCAGGTGATGGCCTTCGGCGATCTCCTCGCCGTCCCGGGCAGCCGGATGTCACTCTCCGGTGCGGAAGGCAGGGGCGGGCGTGTGGATTTCTTCTACGATCCGGAAGATGTGCTCGCCAAGGCGGAGGCCGATCGAGGGACGACCTTCATCCTCGCCGCCGTCGGCTTTGAGACGACGGCGCCTGTCTGGGCGGATCTCATCCGCCGCGTCTATGAGGAGCACATCCCGAATGTACGCTTCCTGACGGCACTCAAAACGATGCCGGGGGCGATGTCGCTGATCTCCGGAGAAAGCCACATCGATGGCTTCCTCTGCCCCGGTCATGTCGCCGTGATCACAGGATGCCGTCCGTTCAGAAAACTGGCGGAAGAAACGGAAGAGACGATGGTGATCGGCGGCTTCTCGCCCGCTGACCTTCTCCGCGCACTGACGCGTCTCGTGCTTGCGGCGTCGCAGAAAAAGAGGGGACTATGGAATGAGTATCCGAGCGTTGTGACGGAAGAGGGAAATCCGAAGGCACTGGCTCTCCTTGCGGATGTTTTCACGCCGGGGGATGCCGTGTGGCGCGGTCTTGGGACGATCGCAGGCTCGGGGCTTTATCTCCGGGAGAAATACCGCGCGCTCGATGCGGGCAGCTGGGGACTCTCAGAAGATCAGATGCCCGCCGGCTGTCGCTGCGGCGATGTCCTGACAGGCCGCATCACGAGCGAAGAATGTCCCTGCTTCGGCCGTGCCTGCACGCCTGAGCATCCTGTCGGTGCCTGTATGGTCTCCTCCGAGGGTGCCTGCTGCATCACCTATCGAGAGAAGTGATTGCGTGACTAGGGATTAGTGACTAGGGATTAGAGATTAGGATTCTCCAGCATCGTCATTCCGAGCGTAGCCCTCGATCTCTACTGCACTGTGGGAATCAGCGTGTATGCGCCGGGGAAAAACGATGTCTTGGTGCTGCTGAACATCAGGCAATGAGCGTTCTGCTATAGAGATTTCTCGGCTACGCTCGAAATGACGACGGCGCGAAGCGCTATCAAAAT
>JAJWRZ010000059.1:0-11762 GCA_021633965.1 Dialister sp. | reverse complement strand
CCCCTTTCGGGCACCTTCCCCTAGAGGGGAAGGCTGCGATACGGGAATACCATCTCCTAAAAAAAAGGCGACGAAGCCGCCACGAGAACCCTGAACCTTGAACCAAATGAAAGCATAGTAAAAAGGAGCTGTGAAGAAATGAGGATTCATTTCTTCACAGCTCCTTTTTTGTTTCTCTATCAGATCGTTCCAGTCGCTTTGAGGCGTGTCAGTGCACGCATGAGAGCGAGTCTTGCGCGATCCATATCGATGTCTGCGCTGTGAGAAGCCAGTCTGTCTTCTGCACGCTTTTTCGCTGCCTGGGCGCGTGCTACATCGATGGTTTCAGCCAGCTCAGCCAGCGGAGCCACGATGTTTACGTTGTTCTTGGAGTTTTCCAAGAACCCGCCGAATACAGCGACCTTCTGTTCTTCAGCTGCTTTTTTAATGCGTACGACGCACATTTCCAAAGCGGCTGCCAGAGGCAGATGGTTTTTCAAGACAGCAAATTCGCCGTCTTCTGCGCGGGCCACCACCATGTCCACATTGTCTTCACTGTAGATCGGACCATCTGGACTGATGACTTCCACGTGCATGGAGTGAGTAAGGGTATCAGCCATGGCTTATTCCCCTTTCTTCATCTTTTCAGCCTTTTCGATTGCTTCATCAATTGTGCCGACCATGTAGAATGCGCCTTCAGGCATATCATCGTGCTGGCCTGCAAGGATTTCCTTGAAGCCTCTGATGGTTTCCTTCAGCGGTACATATCTACCTGGGGAGCCTGTGAACTGTTCAGCTACGAAGAACGGCTGAGACAGGAATCTCTGGATCTTTCTTGCGCGGGCAACGATGACTTTGTCGTCGTCAGAAAGTTCTTCCATACCGAGGATGGCGATGATATCCTGCAGTTCTTTGTAGCGCTGCAGAATAGCCTGTACGCCGCGGGCTACTTCGTAGTGTTCCTGGCCGAGTACGTTCGGATCAAGGATACGGGAAGTGGAGTCCAGCGGATCGACTGCCGGGTAAATACCCAGTTCGGCGATGGAACGGTTCAGTACCGTGGTAGCATCCAGGTGGGTGAATACGCCAGCCGGAGCCGGGTCGGTGAGGTCATCGGCCGGTACATATACAGCCTGAATGGATGTGATGGAACCGGTCTTGGTGGAAGTGATTCGTTCCTGCAGTTCGCCGATATCGGTTGCGAGCGTTGGCTGGTAACCTACGGCAGACGGCATACGGCCGAGCAGTGCGGATACTTCGGAGCCTGCCTGTACGAAACGGAAAATGTTGTCGACGAAGAGCAGTACGTCCTGGCCCTGTTTATCACGGAAGTATTCTGCCATGGTCAGACCTGTCAGGGCGACTCTCATACGAGCTCCCGGAGGTTCGTTCATCTGGCCATAGACCAGTGCTACTTTGTTCAGGACGCCGGAGTCTTTCATTTCGCCCCAGAGGTCGTTGCCTTCACGGGTACGTTCGCCTACGCCGCAGAATACGGAGCAGCCATCATGTTCGGTCGCTACGTTGTGGATCAGTTCCTGAATCAGGACTGTTTTACCTACGCCTGCACCGCCGAACAGACCGATCTTACCGCCTTTTGCGTATGGGCAGATCAGGTCGACGACTTTGATGCCGGTTTCGAAAATTTCAGCTGCCGGGGACTGGTCTTTGAAGGCCGGTGCCGGGCGATGAATCGGCCAGTAGTCGGATGCCGGTACTTTGGCCGGATCGTTATCTACTGTCTGTCCGAGAACGTTGAAAATACGTCCAAGGCAGCCGTCGCCTACCGGTGCTGCAATAGCACGGCCGGTGTCGACTGCTTTCATTCCACGTACCATGCCATCTGTGGAGCTCATAGCTACGGCACGGACGACGCCGTCGCCGAGGTGCTGCATGGTTTCACAGATAACATCAACAGGAACGCCGGATTTATCATCTTTTACATGGATTGCGTTATAGATAGCAGGGAGTTCTTTGTCGTCATCGAATGCAATATCTACGACTGCGCCGATGATCTGGACTACTTTACCTACCTGCATCTCCTTTTCATTTGCCATGAAGAAGCATTCCTCCTTAAATTCTTTATGCGGGTTTATTCAAGCGCAGCTGCGCCGCCGACGATTTCGGAAATTTCGTTGGTGACCTGTGCCTGACGTGCTTTGTTGTACGTAAGGTTGAGGTCGGCGATTCTTTCGGTCGCGTTGTCGGTTGCAGCGGACATAGCTGCCATTCGGCTGCCAAGTTCGGAGGCAGCGGACTGGAGCATGGCGTTGTAAACCTGCACCTGTACATATTCAGGAAGCAGCTTGGAAAGGACTGTGCCTGCATCCGGCAAGAAGATGTATTCATCATCCACGGATGGTTCTTTATCTGCTTCGCCTGCTTCTGCCTTCGGCGATTCGACAGGAAGTAATTTCTGTACCTTCACCTGCTGGCGGAGAGCAGTGATGAATTTTGTGTAAATAATGTAGACTTCGTCGACTTCTTCTTTGGTGAAGTAGTCCACCATTTCTTTTGCAAGAGCGATGGAGTCCTGTGCCGACGGTTTGTCAGAAAAGCCGAAATGATAGGAATCCAGATCATAGCCGCGGAATTTCAGGTAGTTTCTTCCCTGCTTGCCGCACACGTAGAGTGCATACTCTGACCGATCCTTACCGGAGATTTCACTTAAGGTCTGCTTCATAACATTGGAGTTATAAGCACCGGCGAGGCCTTTATCTGCACTGATGACAAGATAGCCGACCTTCTTCACTTTGCCTGTTCTAAAGAGCGGGCTGGTGAAACCGGGTGTTACCGAAGAAGCACGGCGCAGAAGCTCTCCGATTTTTTCAGCATAGGGACGGGAGCCGTTTGCTTTTTCTTCTGCTTTACGCAGACGGGCTGCGGCGACCATCTTCATTGCTTTTGTGATCTGCTGGATGTTGGTGACAGATTTAATGCGCCCTTTTATATCACGCGTACTTTCCAATCAGATCACCCCTCTACCGTTTCAGACTTTTTTGCGTTGTAGCGTTCTTTGAATTCAACAATAGCAGCTTTCAGTCTTTCTTCGTTTTCATCAGTCAGTTTCTTATTCTTGATGATGTCTTCGCCGATTTCCGGATGGCTGCTGTGGAGGAATGCGAGAATCTGATGTTCGAAATCAACGACTTCATTGACTTCTACATCGTCCAGGTATCCGTTGACGGCTACATAGATCGCCTGTACCTGATCTTCGACCGGGTATGGGGAGTACTGTGGCTGTTTCAGGATCTCTGTGGTTCTCTGGCCGCGGTCGATCTGTGCCTTGGTGGCAGCGTCGAGGTCGGAGCCGAACTGAGCGAATGCTGCGAGTTCGCGGTACTGTGCGAGGTCCAGACGCAGGGTACCTGCGACCTGTTTCATCGCTTTGATCTGTGCGGAACCGCCTACACGGGATACGGAGAGGCCGACATTGATAGCCGGACGGATACCGGAGTAGAAGAGTGCGGTTTCG
Organism: Dialister sp.; assembly: GCA_021633965.1. Classification (GTDB taxonomy): domain Bacteria; phylum Bacillota; class Negativicutes; order Veillonellales; family Dialisteraceae; genus Dialister. Next base: position 8,308 of record JAJWRZ010000059.1, on the reverse strand, counting down.
AGGTAGATCTGACCGTCGGTGATGGAAATAACGTTGGTCGGGATGTATGCACCTACGTCGCCTGCCAGAGTTTCGATGATCGGAAGAGCGGTGATAGAGCCGCCGCCGAGTTCTTTGGAAAGACGGGCAGCACGTTCCAGCAGTCTGGAGTGCAGGTAGAATACGTCGCCTGGGTAAGCTTCACGTCCTGGTGGACGACGGAGCAAGAGGGACATCGCACGGTATGCGACAGCGTGCTTGGAGAGGTCATCATAAATGATGAGGACGTCTTTGCCCTGATGCATGAAGTATTCCGCGATGGAGACACCGGAGTATGGTGCCAGGTACTGCATCGGGGAGCCTTCAGATGCGCCTGCGTGGACGATGATGGAGTAGTCCATAGCGCCAGCCTGCTTCAGTCTTTCGTATACACGAACGACGTTGGAGTTTTTCTGGCCGATGGATACATAAATACAAATAACGTTCTGACCTTTCTGGTTCAGAATGGTATCGATACCGATAGCGGTTTTGCCGGTACCACGGTCACCAATGATAAGTTCACGCTGACCACGGCCGATCGGAACCATGGAGTCGATACATTTCAGACCAGTCTGCAGCGGTACATTGACTGGCTGTCTGTCAGCAATGCCCGGTGCTTTAATTTCAATGTCGCGGAATTCGGCGGTCTTGATTTCGCCTTTGCCATCGATCGGCTGGCCCAGTGCATTGACAACGCGGCCGATAACAGCGTCCCCTACCGGGACCTGCATCAGACGGCCTGTTCTCTTGACTGTGTCGCCTTCTTTAATGGTTTCAGCGCGGCCCAGAAGAACGGCACCTACGTTGCTTTCTTCCAGGTTAAGAGCCATGCCATATACGCCGTTAGGCAGTTCAAGCAGTTCGCCGGCCATGCAGTTTTCGAGCCCATAGATATGAGCGATACCGTCGCCGACTTCAAGAACCGTACCCACTTCATCGACATTGAGGTCTACTTTGTAGTTTTCAATCTGTTTTTTAATGACAGATGTAATTTCATCTGAACTGATTTTCATTTCCTAGAAGTCACCTCAATCTCTTTGCATCATAATAGCTTTCAGTGTCTGCAGCTGTCTGGCTACGGACCCATCGATCAGGCGGTCGCCCACTTGAACGGTGAAACCGCCAATCAGCGCCGTGTCCACTTTCTGCTTCATGAGAATCTTCTTCCCTGTAATTTCGGAGAGTTTCGCTTTGAGCGCTTCCACCTGGGACTTGGTCATCGGGAGTGCGGAGGTTACCACAGCTTCTTCGATGCCCATGCCATGATGCGCGAGAGTCGTATATACGTCTACCATAGCGGGGAAGTCGGTAATGCGGTCTCTGTCGATTACGACATAGCAGAACTGCAGAACGACAGGCTGAACCTTATCTGCAAATAATTTCTTAATCGTATCTTTCTTGACATCCTTTGCAAGCAGAGGATGGAAAAGAAGTTCCTTCAGATCCGCATGTTCCTTGATGGCGTCTGCGATCAGGTGAAGTTCTTCTTCCGTTTTTTCCAAGCTGTTCTGTTCAGCAGCAATTTCATAGATGGCGCGACCGTATTTCTTTGCAAGGATTACGTTCTTATCCATGATTATTTACCTGCTTTTTTAGCATCCAGCTTTGCGATGCTTTCTGCGATGAGCCGGTCGTTGGCGTCCGGCGTCATGTTCTTGCTGATGATCTTGGCTGCAATATCACAGGAAAGGACTGCCACCTGAGCCTTGAGATCTTCCAGAGCATCCTTGCGTTCTCTTTCGATCTGCTGGCTGGCCTGTTCCTTTGCTTTAGCGATAGATGCATGGGCTTCATCAATCTGTGCCTGCGCCTGCACCTTGGCTTCTTTGACTGCTTTGTCCACAATTTCCTGGGCTTTTGCCTGTGCGTCTTTCAGCTGGGCTTCATAGCTGACTTTCAGCTCTTCAGCAGCAGCTTTGGACTGGGCAGCGCTGTCCAGGTCGTTTTTAATACGAGCTTTGCGGTCGTCGAGTACTTTGAGTACCGGCTTGTAGCAGAAATGGCCAAGAATAGCACAGAGAATAATAAAGTTGATGATCTGAATCAGCAGTGTACCATTCAGTTCTACCAATTCGTTCCCTCCTTCAAGGCTATTCCTTAATTATCAATCGATAAACAGGAATAATTATTTCAGGAATGGGTTAGCGAATACGAGTACGAGAGCGATAACGATAGCGATAATCGGAATAGATTCGATAAGGCCGATAGCAACGAGCATGTTGGTGAAGAGTTTACCAGCGATTTCCGGCTGACGGGTCATGCCTTCGAGAGCTTTGCAAGCGGCTCTGGAGTCGGAGAATGCTGCTGCAAGAGCTGCAACGCAAGCGATGAGTGCTGCTGCGATAAGGGAATACTGTGCAACGATAGTCTGATCCATGATGTTAATTCCTCCTAGAGAATTATAAAAATGTTTTTCGGCTCTCTGCCCAGTGGATTGGTCAGGCAGGGCCATGTGCTGTTCCCGTTTGGACGGACGGTGCCGTACCGGTTTGAAGCGGCGGCGCGCTTTCCCTGTTTTCTGATGCCGGTCAGTCGACGCTTTCCTTCATGTATACAGATGTCAGGGTGGTGAAAATGTATGCCTGAACCAGACCGATGAATAACGAAACGGCGATCCAGATCATAGGTACGAGCCATGGGCAGAGGAAATACAGGATTTCCAGCAGAATTTCGCCCGCGAGAATGTTGCCGAATAGACGCATAGCCAACGTAATTGGCTTGGAGACTTCTTCGAGCAGATTCATGACGACGAATACCGGGAATGGTTTGAAGAAATGGGAAGCCCAGTGTCCAAACCCTTTGCACTTGATGAAATAGAAGTGCGTGATGAGAGAGCCGGCAATCGCCAGCCCCAGCGTGGTATTCACGTCATTCGTCGGGGACGCGGTGAGGTGTTCTGTCGGCAGAAGGCCGATCTGGTTCGCCGTGAAGATGAAGAGGAACAGTGTCAGAAGGACGGTCGCTACCTGACGGTATTTCGACCCGACATTGCTTTCAAACTGAGAGCAAAGACCTTCGATGACCATTTCGATCACATTCTGCCAGCCCCCCGGGATCAGGGATCTGCCTCTGGTCGCTGCAAATACGGCGATGAAGACAATGATGGCAGTAAGCCACGTGGTAAAAAGCGTATCCATATTTACAGACATACCAAAGAGCTGCTCTACAACATGTGTACCCGTATGAAGATGCATATTCTCACCCCCTTTCTCTTACAAGGATATCAAGAAAACTATTCCTTAATTAAACCGACCAGCCGCTCCACCACTGTTGCGACGGGCAGTGTAAGTAAGCCACCTAAGAAGCCGAAAATTTCAATCGGCGAAAAGATGACGGCCACACAGAGAAGAATCTCCAGAACAAAGCGCAGCATGGTACAGACCACCAGACGGCGGCCGATGTACTCGACGCTTTTCCCGAGTCTCTCCCATTTCCTGAAAAGAAAAAGTATGGCCTCGAAAAAAAAGATATGAAACAGGCAGCCCAACCCCCAGGCAATCGCATATGCCCAGCCCTGCCAAGCAAGCAGTATGGCTGCACCAATGGCAGCAATGACCAGGATGTACCTGGTCATCCGCTTGGCATAGTGTGGAAAAGTCAAGTCGAAGTTCATATCATTTCTTACCTAATATCTGTGTAATTACAGACCACAGCCCGCTGACGGCTCCTACCACTGCCAGCAGAATGAGTCCCCATGGATCGGTGCCCAGCCATTCATCGATCTTGAGCCCCGCCCATACGCCCAAAGCGATGGAGCTCAGCATGGTCAAGCCTGCTCCTGATGCGACGGCAGCACTCCTTAGTGGGTGCCAGTCATCGTCCTTCGGCAGTTTCCCCTTGTTGTCCATCTGGTTTCTCGCTATGGTTTCTAAAAAAAGCATGTCAAAAGTAAAACATGCAAACGTACATGTACATTATAGCATAGGAATTTTTACTTGGCTATAAATTTAGTCGGTTTTTTATCACTTAATCCTTCGATGTAGAGAAGGGCATCGGCGATACGCTCTGCCGAGTGACCATCGCCATATGGATTTACGGCTTCTGCCATGGCTTTGTATGCCTTTTCATCGGTGAGAAGTTCGTAAGCGGTATGGAAAATCTTTTCTTCATCAGTGCCGACGAGCTTCACGGTCCCGGCTTCGACCGCTTCGGGACGCTCGGTGGTATCGCGAAGGACGAGGACGGGTTTCCCAAGGCTCGGGGCTTCTTCCTGAATGCCGCCCGAGTCGGTGAGGACGATGGCGCTTCTGGCCATCAGGTTCGTGAATGGTTCGTATTCCATCGGTTCGACAAGATGGATGCCGGGGACGCCTTCCAGTTCCTCGGAAACGGCTTCACGGACGAGCGGATTTCTATGCACAGGGAATACCACTTCGGTATCCGGCACGGCTTCCACCAGACGGCGGAGCGCACGGTAGACCTGATGCATCGGAGCGCCCAGATTTTCACGGCGGTGTGTCGTCACGAGGATCACACGCTTGTGCTCTTCGATGGCTTCGATCTCCGCATCCTCGAAATGATAGTCCTTCTTGACGGTCGCAAGAAGAGCATCGATCACGGTATTGCCGACGACGTAGATGTTCTTATCGTCCTTGCTCTCGCGCAGGAGATTCCCTCTGGCCGTTTCCGTTGGAGCAAAATTCACATTCGAGAGGACGCCGGTCAGCTGGCGGTTCGCTTCTTCCGGGAAGGGCGAGAGCAGATTCCCTGTACGCAGGCCGGCTTCGACATGACCGATCTTGATCTGCTGGTAGAAAGCAGCCAGCGCGGCAGTGAAGGTGGTCGTGGTGTCTCCGTGAACGAGTACATAGTCGGGCTTTTCCTTCTTCAGCACGTCTTCGAGTCCGCGCAGCACGCGGGCGGTGATGTCGTAGAGGGACTGCCCGCTCTTCATGATGTCCAGGTCGTAGTCCACCGGCAGGTGGAAGAGATCGACCACCTGATCGAGCATCTCGCGGTGCTGCGCGGTGAGGCAGACTTTCGTATCAATGTCTGGACGCTTCAAAAGTTCTTTCACGACGGGGGCCATCTTGATGGCTTCCGGCCGTGTCCCGAAAATCGTCATTACTTTGATCATGATTCTTGCATTCCTCTCTTAAATGGGTGAGATTTGTATGGTTGTTGGGTGGAAATTGGGTTCGGGGTTCATGGTTCAGAAAAATAGGAATGAGGAATGGTGGTAGCGGCTTCGCCGCAATTATAAAGGGGGAGCGATGCCCGAAAACCGTTTTCTCCCTCCTTCCTCTGGAAGGAGGTGGCGCGCAGCGCCGGAGGTTGGCTCGATCTTTCTCGCTCGGCCAACCCCTTGCCCTTCGGGCATTCCCCTTCCAAAGGAAGGGGATAGATGGCTGACACGGAAAGAACCTAATCCCTAATCCCTAATCCCTAGCTACCAGTCCCTAGTCACTATCTTTCTTTTTCTTCTGTTCCATCTGGTAGGGTGATGGGACGATCTCCTGCATGACGCCGAGTTTTCTTGCCCAAAGGACGAAGAGTACGAGGGCGATGGCTACGATCGCGATGCCGATCCAAAGGGACAGGTGAATGACGATGAGCGCAGTGCAGGAGAAGAAGGCCGTCAGCGCGTACATGACGAGCACGACCTGCTTCTGATTCAGCCCCTTGGCCAGCAAACGGTGATGCAGGTGGTTTTTATCCGGTGAGAAGATCGGCACACCGCTCGACTTTCTGCGGACGATCGCAAGGAGGGTATCGGTGATCGGCACGGTGAGCGCGAGAAGCGGCACGATGAGGACGGCTGTCGCTACGGTCTTCATCGAGCCCATGACGGACACGGCCGAGATGATATAGCCAAGGAACATGGAGCCGGTATCTCCCATGAAGATCTTCGCCGGGTTGAAGTTATACTGCAGAAAGGCAAGGCAGGCCCCTGTCATGGCGACCATGGCCGCTGCAGCCACCCACTGCCCCATCTGAAAAGCCAGGAGGGCGATGGCGATAGATGCGATCGTCGCAATGCCGGCTGCCAGACCGTCCAGACCGTCGATCAGGTTCACCGTATTCACGAAGCCGATGATCCAGAAAATGGTGAGCGGCAGCGATATGATCTCCGGCAAATAAATAATGCCGAGGCGCGGCACGTCGATCCATTCGATATTGATATTGAAAATAACGACGGGGATGGCCGCAGCGATGATCTGCCCCAAGAGCTTTACCTTCGGCGGCAGGGAGTACACATCATCAGCGATGCCGACCGCGATCAAAAATGTCGCTCCCACCATGATACCGACCATCTCATAGGTAAAGCCGATGGTCGCGATCACCGAGACCATGAAGCCGGCGTAAATGGCCAGTCCCCCCAGACGCGGTATCAGTCCATGATGTACCTTGCGCGCATCCGGCTTGTCGACGGCGCCGATGCGGATGGCGAAGTTCTTCACCACCGGCGTCAGCACAAAGGTCACAGCCAGTGCCACAAGAAACGTGAACGCATAGGCGAACAACGTAACACCTCCTAATAGACAACATTTCAAATCTATTCTACCACAAAGCACAAGGGAGGGCTAGAATGGAGTGCGTGGCCGCCCATCGACCATACAAAAAGCATAGCCATGACTTGCATGGCTATGCTATAATATAAACAAATGGTAGGCGTACCTCAGCGTGTGCAAGCGCCCGGCGCCTCCCAGGAAAATAAAGGTGAGAAAGGCCGTCCGCTGACACTGAAACCCGCTTGTGAATCAGGCGGCTTTTTTCATGTCAGGAAAACATTATTTCAACATCATTACAATGAGAGTTGCAAAAGCAATCATCAGGTACAATGTTTCAAAAGTACTCATGACACTCAGCTCCTTCCTGATTGACAGGAAGCTTCGGACCGCCAAAGTACGTCTGATGCCATTTTATCACATTCGTTATCCTGCGCACAAGAAAAGGGCGGCCTTCGGGCCGCCCTTTTCCGTGAGAGTGTAAAAATAAAAGGAGATAAAGGAGTGGAGAAGCCGCTCGGGGAAAGCGGCTTATATTGTGAAGGCGGAACGGAATCCGTACATTCTCTTCCGTCTTCCTCATTATTATACCACACGAATTTAGTTTTGCAAGCATGCTTAAATATGAATTTTAAGCTGCCCTTATACGCGGAGACTCTACTTCAAGCTATGCGACGCTTCCGCATGAGGTGCCTCGCACCATCATGTCTCATGTTCATACCATCCACCGCTTGACACGTTCGGCAAAGGCTTTGAAGAGCGGATCCATCACCTTTTCCTCCATATTTTCCGGATGCCACTGGACGGTGGTGATGAGGTCATTCTTCACGCTTTCGGTCGCTTCGACGATGCCGTCTCTGCTTCTTGCCGTGACGCGGAGACCATCAGCGAGCTTCTTGATGGCTTCGCGATGGCGCGAATTCACGTAGAGCCCGTCTCCCAAGACATCATGCAGGCGGCTTTCCGGATCGATCTCTATATAATGGGTCGCGATGTTTCCCGGCGCATTCTGCATATGCTGGATGGTAGCCTTGGGATTCTGTGCCTGCATGTCCTGCCAGAGCTTGCCGCCCAAGGCGACATTCAGGATCTGATGACCGCGGCAGATGCCGAGGATCGGCTTGTCCGCTTTGAGGCAGGCCTTGATGAGCCCGATCTCGAAAATATCTCTCTTCTCGTAGGTCGGCCCGATGCACCAAAGCGGCTCTTCTCCGTAGAAACGGGGGGCGGGATTGGGCCCGCCGGATAGGACGAGTGCATCAAAGCTGTCCACATATTCCTCTGGGTCGGCGTAGTCGTCATAGGCCAGAATGATGGGGAGCAGGCCGGCGCGCCCCAGCGCATTCAAAAGCGGACGCGGCGCGTAGTCCGCCATTTTCTGATTGATCGGCTTCATATCCGCCAGAAGCGTATCTGCTGTAACGGCGACGATGGGTTTACGCATAAGAAACTCCTTTAATGAATGAAAAGTGACTAGTGACTAGCGACTAGGGACTGGTATTGCGATTTATCAATTTTGGGGACTTAGTGAGAAGTGAGAAGTGTTTGAAGGGGCACACCATTCATAGAGCACTGCATTTTAGGATGCAGGAAACACGTATCGTCATTTCGAGCGAAGTCGAGAAATCTTTCTTGTAGACTGATAAACGATTCATATGTGAAAGTAGGAATACATAGCAGCAAGGCGTCGGTTCCCTGCCAGTGCCTATGCGATACTGATCGCAGTGCAAGAAAGATCCCTCGGCTACGCTCGGGATGACGACGACGCGAAGCACTATCAAAATTCCACGGCGCTTCCATATTTTTATGCGCCGCACCACCATTTCGCATTTCGCATTTTT
>JAJWRZ010000058.1:0-11771 GCA_021633965.1 Dialister sp. | reverse complement strand
CAGGGTTCAGGGTTCAGGGTTCAGGGTTCAGGGTTCAGGGTTCAGGGTTCAGGGTGGTGCGGCGCTTCTAAATTATAATGCGCCGCACCACCAACCTGAAGTTTGAAAGCAGGGATGAGTGGCTAGGGATTAGGGATTGGGGATTAGGAGTGACTGGGATTCTCCGGCATCGTCATCCCGAGCGCAGCCGAGGGATCTTTACTGCATTGCGGGAATCTGCATGTATGCGCCGAGGGAAAACGATGTCCCGGTGCTGCCTTACATCAGGCGATGAACGTTCTGCAATAAAGACCCTCGGCTACGCTCAAAATGACGATGCGCGCGAAGCGCTATCAAAACTCCGCGGCGCTTCTTATTTTTATGCGCCGCACCACCACTCCTAACTCCTAACTCCTAACTGGCGAGTAGAGCTTTCACACGCAATCAAAGGACGGCACGCCCCACGGGCTAACCCTGAACCTTGAACCCGACAACCACAAAAGACGTGCTTTCGCACGTCTTTTGTCAAAAACTATATGTTCCCTTATAGATCAGGTCTTTGATGAAATTCGGAAGGGCAAAGCAGCTTTTCTGGATATTTTTATTGTAGTACTTCATCGGCTGCGGGCAGTCTTCACGGACCTTGGCTGTCAGCGGGTCATATTTCTTCGATCCGATCATGAAGGAGTGCATGCACTCCGGATAGATCGGCACATGTGAAAAATACATGCGTACGATGGGGAATACATCACGCATCGCCTCAAAAACATCGTGGACGGTCTTCTGCTGGACGATCGGAGACTCAGTCTGCTGGACGATGAGCCCATCTTCTCTAAGAGCCGCCTTGGCGCTTTTGTAGAATTCTCTCGTGAAAAGTCCTTCGCCCGGTCCGATGGGGTCAGAGCAGTCGATGATGATGACGTCATAAAAGTCCTTCACCGCGGCCGCAAAAGCGATGCCATCTCCCACATGGACATGAAGCTTCTTCGGCGGATCCAGGAGGACTTTGGAAATCGTCGGGAAATATTCCTTCGAAAGCTCGATGACGCGGCCATCGATGTCGCAAAGATCCACCTGTTTTACACACTCGTGGCGGCAGACTTCGCGTGCGACGCCGCCGTCTCCGCCGCCAATGATGAGTACACGCTCCGGATGAGGATGCATCATGAGCGGGACATGCGCGATCATTTCATGGTAGGTCCACTCATCCTTGACGGAAGTCTGGAAAACACCGTCTAAGATGAGAAGACGTCCATACTGCTCCGTCTCGACGATCTCAATGTGCTGAAAGGGGGTCTGCTCTTCATGCAGCCTTTTTGTGATCGCCAAGGTGAGCCCCAGATGGTCATTGGCCCACTCGGTCACGGTCTGTTTTGTTTCCATAGGCTTAGTTCTCTTCTTTCGGAGCTACTGTCTTAGCCGCCTCATCGAAAAGATTTCTGACGACAGGAAAAGGAGCGGCTTCCTCTGCTTCTGCCGCCGGTGCTGCTTCTTCTTCCGGGGAAGAAGGCTCCGCCTCAGCGGTCGGTTCAGACGGGTCAGAAACTGCCGGCTGCTGCGCCTGCACCGCCTGCGGCGCACGAGCGGCTTTGGCTGCTTCGATCAGCGCCAGCGCAGATTTGAAATTTGACAAGAGCTTTTCGATATACAGATTCATATCGCCTTCTGCCTTCAGCAGATCCGCATTCATCTTGCGGCGAGCCGCTTCGGCATCGGAAACGATCTTCTGCGCTTCGCTCTGGGCTTCCTGAATGGAAAGCTCGGCTTCCTTGTGTGCATTCTTCTTCACATTATCTGCGGTTTCCTGCGCCATGACCAGCGTGTGGGACATGGTCGACTCCATCTTTTCGTAGTTGCGGAGCTTCGTGCGGATGATGTCCATTTCTTCTTCCATCGCACGGTGCTCGCGGTAAATCTTTTCATAGTCGCTCGCAAGCTCTTCCAGAAAGGCATTCACTTCATCCTTCGAATAGCCGCGGATCTGACCGGAAAATGTTTTATTATGAATATCCATCGGTGTGATCATGATCTATGCTCCTTTAATGATATTCTTACTTATGAGTTCAAGGGTTCAGGGTTCAAGGTTCAGGGTTAGCCCCTCGGGCGTGCCGTCCCATGATTACGTGTGAAAGAGGTTCAGAGGGTTCTATAGGTTCAAGAGGTTCAAAGGGGTTGGTGCGGCGCATAACAATCAGAAGCGTCGCGGAGGTTTGAAATTAGCGATTTTCCCGTATCGCAAACCTAATCCCTAGCCACTAATCCCTGCTTTCAAACTTCTATGGTATTCACGAAAGATGAGAAATCTATGAACCTGTCGAACCTACAGAACCCATTGAACCTATTAACCTGAACCCCGAACCCTTACTTATATCTATCGATCAAAAGCCCCGTCCGTCCTTTACGGCTCGTACCGGTCTCTTCCTTGATCTCGATGCGGCCGCGTCCCCGGATGCTGATGATATCGCCTGCCTTCACCGTCTGGGACGCGCTCTTTGCAGGCTGCCAGTTCACTTCCGTGCGCCCGTCATCGACAGCCTGCACCATCTTGGAGCGGGAGATACCAAAGCCCGCTGCCCCGACAGCATCGAGGCGAAGAGAGGCCACTGTCGCACGGACTTCCTTGGCCGTTTTCTTCGGCGGCTCGATCTCCTCCATCGGGATCTCTTTGACAGTGACAGGGACCATGGCGACCTTATGGAAATTGTCTCTGATCCACCCGGCCATGGTACTGTCTGCTACGATCTGACAGCCGGCGCCCTGCATGAGGATGTCGCCAAGAACGGCACGGTCAATGCCAAGACCCATCAGCGAGCCTAAGACGTCCCGATGCCCGATCAGGCGGTAACGGTCATCCCAGGTGACGGAGAGGAGTGTCATGCCAAAGTCGATGGGGCCGTCATAGTCGTCTCTGGAAAAGGCGATGCGCACGCGCTCTGCCTCATGATAGCCGCCTTCACTTTTCACCGTGACCGTCTTCATATGGGTTGCGATAGTCTGCCCGATCTGCGCGGCAAAAGGCGACATAAACGGGCCGACAGCAAATGGCCGTCCGCGGTCGACAGCATCGGCCAGATCCAGCAGACGGATCGCCATGTCTTTGGCATCGTCACTGGTGGCCGCAAAATAACGAATGATTTTTTCTCTATCTTTCATATGTTGATTCCTGGCTCATCATTTCTAATTATTTCCCCGCCATTTTATCCGATTTTGCGAGGCATGCTTCTACGCCATCCATCAGTGCAGCGCGGATACCCGCGCGCTCCATGGCATGGATCCCCGCAATGGTGGTACCGCCGGGACTAGTGACCTGATCCCGCAGCTCAGCCGGGTGTTTCCCTGTTTCCAGCACCATCTTGGCTGCGCCATACAGCGTCTGGGCAGCGGCTTCGATGGCAAGCTTTCTGGGAAGACCGATCAGGACGCCGGCATCTGCCAGGGCATCAATGATGACAAACGCATATCCCGGACCTGCGCCGGAGAGCGCACCAAGCTCATCGAGCTGTCGCTCCGTCACGACGGCTTCCTTGCCCAGCGCGCGGAAAATATCCTCTGCCTCAGCGATAAATCCTTCCGAAGCGAATGTCCCCGGAGCGATCGCTGCCATGCCTTCTCCGACAGAGGCCGGGGTATTCGGCATGACGCGGATGACTTCTGTCCCCTTCGGAAGAGCCTTTTCCAGTGTCTCGATCGTGACAGCAGCTGCAATAGAAAGGACCCGGCGGGGCGCATGCCGGGACAATTCTTCCAGCACAGAAGGAACCACGTTCGGCTTCACGGCCACAATGACCAGATCCGCCTCACCGGCTTCGCCCCCCTCTTTGGAGACAGAGACTCCGTATCGTGCTGCTTTTTCTTCCGAAGCCGCAAGGGAATGCTCCTTCACGAAGACTTCTTCTTTTTTCCATAAACCTTTGGCAAGGCAGCCAGAGAGGATCGCTCCTCCCATCGCCCCGCATCCGATGATCAGTATCTTCTTCATAGGTTCGGTCCTTTCCAGGCAGGGATGCCTTGGAAATCGGTCAGTCGATCCTTATCGAGCCGTACAGTCTCCGGCAGGCAGATAAGGACATCATCATTCAGAAGCTCGATGCTTCCGTGGGCCAGATAAACAGCTCCACTCATGAAATCGACAAACCGGCTGGCTGTCTCATCATCCACACTGTCATTCAAAACGACAATAACGGCGAGCCCTTTTTCAAGAGCATCCACCCCATGCCGTGCATCTGCATACGTACCGGGTACCATGATCACCACCTCCAGCGGACGGAGACTTCGAGCCGGCAGCGCGCCTGCCTCCGGAAGTATCTCCCTCTCCTCTGCCTGTGTGTCATAGACATCCTCGTCCTGGCCATTGAACTGCTTTTTCAGCCAGCCCAGACCCCCTTCCCAGAAAGACATCAAGCCTCTGGAGCCGAGGGTCCCTGCGGCTGCTGGGCATTCCACTGCGGTGCACCGGCCGGTGCGGCTGCCTGCTGGTCCGCATAGGCAGCGAAATTCTCACGGGAAACGCTCATATTATTCGGCGCGCAGAGATAAATGCTTTCAGAGATCTGGTCGATGCGGCCATCCAAAGCATACATGATGCCCTGAACGAAATCCACGATACGCTGGGCTTCATCCGCATCCGTTTTTTCCATATTCATGACGACCGGACGCATAGCCTTCAGATGATCCCCGATCTTTTCCGCATCACTGTAGCTCTTCGGGCTGACAACAACCATGGTGTATGGCTTGGCGGCCTGACGCGGGACAGCACTTCTGCCGATACCGCGGACAGCTGCCGGACGCGGCGGGACGGGCTGAGCCGGATTGACGGGAGCCGTCTCCTCGCCAAGATCCTCCTCTTCCATATCTTCATCATCACGATCGACGAACTGATCTTTAAACTTATCCAATAAACTCATTTCTTTCTCCTCCTAATGGTATACGCGAGAGCCGAAGATCGCGGTGCCGATACGCACCATCGTGGCTCCCTCTTCGATAGCCTGTTCAAAATCATGGGTCATTCCCATAGACAGGATGGAAATCTGTCCCTCGGGAAACTGCTTTTTCATATCCTCCCACATCTCGTGGGCTTTGCGGAAGACGGGACGCGTCATCTCCACATCCTCATAATTCGGTGCCATGCACATCAGTCCGAGCACCCTCACATGAGAGAGCGACTTCGCTTCATCGATCGCCATTTTCATGTCATCTGGTGAAAGACCTGTCTTGCTTTCTTCTCCGGAAATATTAAACTCCAGGAGTACGTCCTGCACCTTATCGATCTCTGCCGCCCGCTTGTCGATCTCCCGCAGAATGGACAATGAGTCCGCTGACTGGATGAGATCTGCCATAGCGACTGCCTTTTTGACTTTATTTTTCTGCAAATGTCCCTGCAGATGCCAGGTCACCGGGAGCGACAGCTCCTGGTATTTTTCTTCCATTTCTTGGACACGGTTCTCACCCACATGGGTGACACCGAGAGAAATGGCTTCTTCCATGTCTTTGATGGGATGGAACTTCGTCACAGCCACCAGCGTGACCTGCTGATGATACGGGGACTTCTCCCGCGCTGTTTCGATCCGCTCCATGACATGAGCTAATCGTTCTTTGATTTCTGACATAGCCCCGCCTTCTTTGTGTAGTTTCAGCATAGCTCTTCTGGTAGAAATAGTTATACTTATGATTTATTATAGCACAGAAATCCATAGGGAAAAAGAGAAAAGGCTTCACGAGGAAGGGAGCCGGGGATCGGAGAATGCACGGTGACTCCTGACTGACAGAAAGCGATCCCATCCTTCCATGTAAGGAAGACCATGACGAAATACGGCATGAAAAGGCGTATGGCGGTGACCGGATCAGCGTTTCCTGACCTACCGCTTCCGGCATCGCCGCGATGAAGCCGCTGTCGAGCCTTTTGACCTTATCAGCCGCATACGCAAAAGCCCCGACAGCTCATCTGAGCCATCGAGGCTTTTATCACTTGTTCCTTATACCATATTCGCTTTCTTTGCGATCTCCTCCGGAATCGTCAGCCCCAGGATCTCCGCATCCTGCTTATTGATGACGATGGTATAGTCCTTCTGGTGCTGGATCGGAGACGTCTCCGGCTTAACCTTGCCATCGAGGATATCCGCCGCCAGCTCTCCTGTCTGCTTGCCGAGGCGATAGTAATCGACCGAGAGCGCTGCCAGCGCACCGTCCTTCGCCATGATGTCCGCCCCGACGATGACGGGGATCTTATTCGCATCCGTGATCTTCATCAGTGTCGGAATGGAGGAAGCCAGCGTGTTATCCGTCGGGACATAGATGTAGTCTACCTTACCGATGAGTGACTCCGCCACCTGCTGGATATCATTGACATTGTTCACGGTACGTTCTTCGACGGCAAGATCATGTTTCTTGCAGTAGTCCTTCATCTGGTTCGCCTGCACTTCGCTGTTCACTTCGCTCGAGCAGTAGATGAGGCCGACATGCTTCGCCTGCGGGATGAGCTTGGCAGCAAGCTCCATCTGGGCATCCATGGATGCGAAATCACTGACCCCGGTCACATTACCGCCGGGTCTCTCATCATTCTGTACCAGCTTGGCACTGGTGTAGTCGGTGATCGCCGTCCCAACGATCGGGATGTCCTTGATCTCATTTGCTGCTGCCTGCGCCGCCGGTGTCGCGATGGCACAGATCAGCTTCGGTTTCTCTGCTTTGAAGCGGGAAACAATGGTCTTCAGATTCGACTGGTCGCCCTGGGCATTTTCCTGATCGATCTCGACCTTATCCGGCCCATAGCCGCGCTCCTTCAATGCATCGACAAAGCCTCTATTGGCCTCATCGAGTGAGCCATGCTGTACGATCTGTACGACACCGATCTTGATCTTGCCTGATGCATCTCCGCTCTGTCCGCCACAACCGCCGGAGATCAGAGCCGCCGCTGCGAGCGCGGCCGCTATACTGCATTTCATCCAGTTTTTCATCTTATGTTGCCTTCTTTTATTTATACAATACTATATGGGGCTCAAGGTTCAGGGTTAGCCCATGATTACGTTTGAAAGTTTTCCATCCAGTGAGGAGTGAGGAGTGTTGGTGCGGCGTGTAAAAACATGGAATCGCCGCGAAGCATATATGAGGCAATGCCCGAAAGTAGCATTCAAGTCACTAGTCACTCGAAGCTCCTAATCCCTAGCTACTCATCCCTGCTTTTAAATGTCAACCATCAGATTTCAATGTCTAACATCTTTTAGTCTCTTAGACCAATAATCCCTATCACTTAATATATTCATTCTCTAGCGCATCCATGGTACCATTTGTTTCCATTTCAGCGAGGAAGAAATTGACGTAATTCAGGAGATCCTGATCACCCTTGGCCATAAGAACACCAAAGCGGCTCTTGGTGAATGGCTGGTCGACGAGCGGAGCAGCTAATTTATTATTTAAGCGTACATACTTTCTCGCTTCCATGGTCTCCGTAATCATAATATCCGCTTTGCCTTCAGCAATGAGATCTGGAATTTCTGCATTCTGTTCATGGACGAGGAGCGTTGCATGCGAGAGTTGTGCCTTGGCAAATTTTTCATTCGTTCCACCCGGATTCACCATGACCTTTACTTCTGGACGGTCGAGATCAGCGACAGACTGATATTTCTTTTCTTCGCCCGCACGGCAAAGGATGGTCTTTCCGAAGAGCAGGTAGCCGTCCGACATCGCCATCGTACGTTCGCGGTCGAATGTACGAGTGATACCGCAAAGCGCGACGTCAAATTTCCCGTCCTGCGTATCCTGCGAAAGGGTCTTCCATGTGGTCGGCACGTATTCAACTTTAACGTGCAGACTGTCCGCGAGTTTCTGGGAGAGTTCGGTATCAAATCCTTCATATGCGCCTGTCTCCTGATTCTTATAGGACATTGGCCGGTAGTCCCCTGTCGTTCCGATGCGGATCGTGCCACGAGCAGCGATATCTTCGAGGTGCGATGCCCATGCTTCGCCTGCGGCACCGATAGCCAGTGCAACCGTAAGGAGCGTTGCTCCTCCGATAATTTTCCAGTTTTTCATATATTTTCTCCTTTGCTTCTATACTACGTTGAGGGGGCAAGGTTTAGTGGTGCGGTGTGGTGCGGCTTGAAACTTGGAGACATTAGACTCCAGATGTCTGACATCTAATGTCTGCTATCTGACGTCTGATAGTCTCCTAGTCTCCTAGTCACCAATCCCTAGTCCACCATCGTGGCATTCTTGTATTCATCCGGGATCTTAATACCAAGGATCTCCGCATTTTTCTTATTGATGATGACCTCATAGACTTCCGGATCCTCGACCGGAGTTTCTTCCGGCTTGATCTTTCCATCCAGGATCTGGGCCGCCATATGGCCGGCCTGGACGCCCGATTTATAGAAATCTACAGAGAGAGAGGCGAGCGCTCCGTCTCTGGCCATGCTGTCAGCGCCGACGAGGACCGGGATCTTAGCCGGGTCTGTCACTTTGACAAGGGTCGGGATGGAAGAAGCGAGAACATTATCCGTCGGGACATAGATGAAGTCGACCTGCCCTACCATGGATTCTGCGACCTGCTGGATATCATTCACAGAGGAAACCGTTTTTTCTACGACAGAAAGGCCAATGGAAGCGGCATGCTTCTTCGCCTGATTCGCCTGGATCTCACTGTTTACTTCACTCGAGCAGTAGAGAAGCCCCATGGTCTTGGCATTCGGCAGGAAGACTTTGCCCATATCTACCTGCTTTTCGACCGGACCACGGTCATTGACGCCGGTGACATTCGTTTCCGGCTTCTGATTCGATTTGACGAGCTTCGCCGTCTCAAAGTCGGTGATGGCACAGCCGACGATCGGAATATCTTTGATCTCATTGGCTACCGCCTGCGTTGCCGGAGTAGAGATCCCGAAAATGATGTCCGGCTTATTGCTCTTGAAACGTGCCGTGATGCTCTTCAGATTCGACTGATCCCCCTGTGCATTCTGCTGATCGACTTCAACCTTGTCCGGTCCATAGCCTTTATCCTTCAGCCCATCGATCATCCCTTGATTGGCTGCATCCAGCGAACCGTGCTGCATGATCTGCACGACTGCGACCTGTTTCTTGCCGGAAGTCTTACTGCTCCCTGCCGAATTGCCGCCACATCCTCCATAGACCAGTGTCATTCCTGCCAATGCTGCGATAAGCCCTGCTTTTACCCATTTGTTCATGATGATATTCCTTTCTACTTTTCTACTATGCTGCTTTCAGACATATGATTCTTTGTGAGTGTTCCGGGTCTTCCTTATCCACGTTGCTTTCTATGGCCGCCCCGCTTCTCGTCACCCAATCAAAAAGTCCCTTGCTTCACTCAGCAAGGGACGACGGGGACTCATCGCGGTACCACCCAATTTATCTAAGGAATACAAAAAGGGTGGTACCAAGGGACGGATTCTCCGTGGTACCACCCTCATTCATCTTCATCAGATCAACTCTCGGCTCTTTAACGCAAGCCACCCCGGCAAGACCTACTTCGATTTCAGTCATGCAGTTCAGGAAAGAACTTCCCTATTTCCTATTTACCGGTTCCCAGCATTCCCGGCTCTCTGTGAAAAATCAGAAATACGTACTTTTTTCCATCAGCACTTTTGTAATATGTGCTTATTGTATCGGATGATGAGAAAAATGTCAAGCCGAAAAGCCATCATAAAACAGGAGAGACGCTTTGAAGCCATCTAAAGGAGGCGTTCTGCGAAGGGGCTCCCGGCTGTGGATCTCCTTTCATCTCCATAGAAAACCCCCGACCGAAAAATTCGATCGGGGGCGTACATTATCGATTTGCAGTCGCCTTGACGGCATCCACGACTTTGGCTCCGCCGGCACGATTTCCGCGATCGACGAAACGATAGCCGATGAAAAGGAGAATGAACCAGACCGGAGTGACATAGAGAGCGACTCTCGTATCCTCACGGAAGGCAGAAGCTACGACTACGCAGGCAAGGAAGGCCATAGTGATATAGCCGGAGTAAGGAGCCCACGGCATCTTGTACGTGAGCTTCGCCTTTTCTTCTTCCGAGAGAGAGGCACGGAATTTCTGCTGGGTGCGCAGGATGACGAACCAAGTCCAGAGCGCCCCGAAGGAACCGACGCTGGTGACGTAAACGAAAAGCTCCGCCGGCATGACATAGTTCAGACCGACAGCGACAAGCAGGATCGCTGCGGAGAAAAGGATGCCGACCCACGGCAGACGATGACGGTTCAGCGTCTGGAAGCAGGCAGGTGCATTCCCCTGCAGGGACAGATTGTAGAGCATACGGCCGGAGCTGAAGATCCCGCTGTTGCAGGAAGAGAGTACCGCCGTGATAACGACGATATTGATAATATCCGCTGCACCGGCGATGCCAAGTTTTTCAAAGGTCACCACAAATGGAGATCCCATGTGTCCGATCTCATTCCATGGGTAGATGGACATGATGACGCCCAGAGAGAGCACATAGAAAATCAGGATACGCCAGAAGACTTCGTCGATGGCTTTCTTGATGGTGGACTTCGGATCATGCGCTTCGCCCGCAGTGACGCCGATGATCTCAATGCCAAGATAGGAATACATGACCATGACAAGTGCCATCAGGGTGCCGGAAAAGCCATTCGGGAAGAAGCCGCCGTTCTGCCAAAGATTTGCGATGCCGGTCGCAATGCCGCCATTGCCGATGCCGAAGACGATCATGCCGATGCCGCTGATGATCATGAAAATGATGGTGCAGATCTTCACGAGGGCAAACCAGAATTCAAACTCGCCATAGGCAGAGACGGCGATGAAATTCACCACGGTCATGATGACAAGTGCGACGAGCGCTGACAGCCACTGCGGCAGATCCGGATACCAGAAATTCATGTATATCCCGACGGCAGTGAGCTCGGCCATACAGGTGACCATCCACATGTACCAGTACGTCCAGCCGGTGAGATAGCCCCATTTCGGGCCTAAAAAACGTGCCGCATGCGCACTGAAGGCCCCGGAGACCGGGTAGGCAACGGAGAGCTCACCGAGCGCACGCATGATGAAATAAATCGCAATGCCGCCGATGACATACGTCAAGAGCACCGATGGACCGGCGAGCTCGATCGCGGTCGCCGATCCCAGAAACAGACCGACGCCGATCGCGCCGCCAAGGCCGATGAGCTGGATATGTCTGTTCTTCAGGCCGCGTTCCAGGTTTTCGTGCATTTCCTGTTCTTTGTCTTCCATAATTCTTTCCTCCTAGCAAGTCCTGATGATCCCAAGTCCGGCAGCTGAGACTGCCCCGCCGGAGAGTGGATCCCCTCCCCCGACATAACCGCTTTCCTTTCTTCATCTGCTTTCAGAAATGTGCTTTCCATTCCTGCATGTGACAATGAGGCTAAGTAATAACGCAACTAATATTTTATACAAAATAAAGGTGCATGGCAAGATAAAATAGGGGGAAATCAATATAAATTCAGTCATGTGAGAGTACATTCCATGATTTTCGTTTTATATGAAAGCATGCATTATCACGTTTTCAGTATGAATATTATCATCCATAATCCAGTCATGCCAAATGACCAGAGAACGGGAGTGAGTGGTGAATAGTCGCTATGGATTAAGAGCCTCGCGTGACTGGTGACTTAAATGCCATTTTCGGGCAGCGCCATTTACAAAAAAACAGGCGCTCGGGTGCTGCCGTGAATCGCCTGCTTGATACGCATGTCCTCGCGCACTTTCATACCGCCGGTGCCCTATCCGCCCCTTCGCTGCGCCTTCCCCTCGAGAGGAAGGCTATTAAGTTAAGGAAATCGTTAGCTACGTAACGTCTTGCTTCCCCCTT
>JAJWRZ010000230.1:0-1941 GCA_021633965.1 Dialister sp. | reverse complement strand
CAAAAGAAGGAGCTGTGAAGAAATGAATTCTCATTTCTTCACAGCTCCTTTTTTATTGTGCGCCGCCCCCCGTTGCACCTATAGAGCCTCATGCCCTAAGGTGGACCGTACTCTCTCTGTCACATCACACGGGCTGCCGCAAGTCCGATCTCCAGCGCAGCGTTTCTACCGCGGTAGCCCCAGCCGCGCGGATCATGGGAGAGAGAGGAAAGCGTATCTGCGGTGAAGAGGATCTGTGCGAATTCCTTCCCGCGGAAGCGGGCGCACGCAGCGAGTGCTGCGGCTTCCATATCGACGACATTACAGCCTGCCTTGCGGCGGGCTTTTATTTTTTCCTTCGTCTCGCGAAAGAAGCCGTCGCTTGTCCATGTGACAGCAGGCGTGAAGGGGATGCCCTTCTCCTTCATCCATGCCTCGATGCGAAGGCGCGGGGCTTCATCGAAGGAGATCCAGTCGCCAGCCTCCTGATAGTGGAAGGATGTCCCTTCCTCGCGGAAGGCTTTTTCTATGGGGAGGAAGGCATTCTCCGGAAGGCCCGTGAGTGCGCCGCAGCAGCCGATGGCGAGGAGCTTTTCTGCGCCGTAGGCATAGAGACGCTCCTCCATCAGAACGGCCGCAGGCGCACCGACGGGGGCCTGCATGAGCGCGATGGGGCCGTCTGGCGTCTGAAGCTCATAGATGGGGAAGCTTTTCGTGATCGAGGCGAAGCGTCCGAGGGGCGTTCCGCCTTTTTCCCTGGCAAAGCGCTCGATGCGTGCTTCGCTCAGGAAGGCGAAGAGGCAGCGGGCGGGCAGATGAAGGGAAAGCTGTTCGAAGTCCGGAGCGATGAGCCCGGGCGCGGGATCGAATGGAGTCATGATGGAGACCTTTCTGTCAATGAGGGGGACTAGTGACTAGGGATTAGTGACTAGTGATTAGAGATTAGGAAATGAGAAGTCAGCTCCTCGATCTGATCTCTCCAATTATCCGTATCGTACTCGATCTGCTCCGACCAGCGGGAGACGGCGCGGAAGGGATCGCCTGTGCGCACGGCCTCGAGGTAGATGAAGAGCGTACTTTCCGCGGCAAACCGGGCGAGTACGGAGACGGGAACGGCGGGCTGATCCCCGTCCTCGGGGCTCGCAAGGTCCAGCTGGCGATAGATGATGTACTGGTATATGGCATCCCAGAATCCCGCGGGGACTTTGGGCGGGTGCGCCTTGGCCTCGTTCACTAAGTCTTCGGCGCATGCCTGCATCCAGGAGAGGTCCTTCGTCCATGCGGCATCGATGGGCTCCGTGTCTGCCATCGCATCCAGCATGGCGGACACGGCTTGGGGGGAAAGGTCGAGGGTGAAACGCGATTCTTCCTCGGAGAGGGGAAGAAGCAGTTCATCCATGAGCTGGGAAAATGTCACGGTCATGGGTTTCTGTTCGGCTGCTTCCGGATCCAGAAGCTCGAATGTGAGGGGCAGATGCCCGGCGATCTCTTCCACCGTGCGCTCGCAGCAGAGCCCCGTGCCGGATAGCTCGGCGCCGCATGGGTATTTGTAAAAACGCGGGTGCTCGCGGCAGATGTCGCAGAGCGCATCCTCGCCGAGCTCCAGTACCAGACGGCAGAGCCCGTCTTTGTTCAGGAAATGGCAGTAGCCCTTTTCATTCAGTCTGAAACAGGTAGAGCCATCCTCCGACGTTCCCATCCATTGCCGGAGCTCCTGACACAGCGGGCTCTTGAGCGTTTGGTAATAGTCCTTCGTGTCTTCGTCGATGTCGATCTCCCACGTCTGGCAGCAGGTGTGCCGGCAAGCGCCCGCCTTGCAGCGGAAATCAGGGAAGAATGTGGGGAAAATGGTCAGGGACATGGGGATGCCTTCTTTCAAAGAATAAGGGTTCAGGGTTCAGGGTTCGGGGTTAGCCCCTCGGGGCGGTGCTCCTTTGATTTTGTACGAAACTGGATTTCCCT
>JAJWRZ010000057.1:0-11834 GCA_021633965.1 Dialister sp. | reverse complement strand
AACCCTGAACCCTGAACCCTGAACCCTGAACCCTGAACCCTGAACCCTGAACCCCCTTTCCTTCCCATGATATAATGAGAAAAATGATTTCATGAAAGGAGCGATTTCCATGGAAATCCGTGTGTTGAAATATTTTCTCATGGTCGCGCGTGAGGAGAGCATCACGAAGGCGGCCAGCCGCCTCCACATCACGCAGCCGACGCTGTCGCGCCAGATGGCGGACCTCGAAGCGGATATGGGCGTCCCGCTCCTGGATCGGAGCGGACGGAAGATCGCATTGACGCCGGAAGGCATTCTTCTTCGCCGCCGCGCGGAAGAGATCGTCTCTCTGGTCGACAAGACGGAGATGGAAGTCTCGATGGCGGCGGAAAATCTGGAAGGCACCATCAGCGTGGCAGGCGGGGATCTCGAGCAGGGAAGAGATTTCGTGCGTCTCATCAAGGAATTTCAAATACGCCATCCCTCTGTGCGTTTCCGCTATTATACGGACATTACCCCCTACATTTGTGAATGTATGGATCATGGCTGCGTCGATGTGGGCCTCCTTGTGCAGCCTTTCGACAGGGAGAAGTATGAGTCGCTTCCGATCGGCAAACCGAGCCGGATGGGTGTGTACATGCGTGCGGATGATCCTTTGGCGCAGAAGTCGGAAGTATCGATGCACGACCTGGAAGGGTGCACCCTGCTGCAGGGGCTTCGTCCGGATCTTGACGCGATGCTCTTTTCGGAGCATACAGAGCAGGAGAGTCATCCTGCCACGA
Source organism: Dialister sp. (assembly GCA_021633965.1). Lineage (GTDB taxonomy): Bacteria > Bacillota > Negativicutes > Veillonellales > Dialisteraceae > Dialister. The sequence continues at coordinate 11,073 of JAJWRZ010000057.1, read as the reverse complement.
TCGAGGCAGACCTCCCCACGAACAGGGTCATCATGGTCGATGAGGGCATGGGCTATTTTATCGCTGGGGAAGGGGTACTCCCCTTTCTTGATGAGCATCGGATCTGTTTCAGGCCGCTCGGCGGAAAGGCGCAGTATATCTACACGTCTCTTGCGTGGTGCAGAAATCAGCCTTTCAGCCGTGTCACGAAAACGTTCATAGAGTTTTTGAAAGAAAAATTGAAATGAGGAAAAGCATCTGCGAAAGCAGGTGCTTTTTGTATGGAAAAATCAGGGGTTCAGGGTTAGCCCATGGGCGTGCCGCCCTTTGATTGCGTGTGAAAGCTCTACTCGCCAGTTAGGAGCGAGGAGTGGTGGTGCGGCGCATAAAAATCAGAAGCACCGCGAAGTATATGTGATGCGATGCCCAAAAGTAGCATTGAAGTCACCAGTCACTAGTCACCAGTCACACCTCTAGCCCACCACTCATGCTTTCTCTCTATCAAAAGTCATAATTCATAAGTATTTGCTATGCTGCCTGATTCCACCTATACTATGGATAGAATGAAGAATACGAAAGGAGGCACACAGATGCATACCAAATGGAAACAGCGGATGGCGATCGGACTGCTGATTGCCGCGCTGCCGATTTCGCTCACGGTGGGGATGCTGCCATTTCGATGCAGTGAAGTCCGCGCGGCGCAGGCGGCGAGGGTGGAGACGGGGGACTACGGCTACCTGATCTGGCCGCAGAATCTGAACGCTGTCAGAAATGAGGTGGAGATTTTCGCGGAAATCCCGAAAGATCTGCGGGATGATGCCCCAGCCTCCACGGCAGTGTACCGGAATACCCAAGTGTATACAGGAAGTCTCATGCTCGACATGACCAAGCTCCCCTCCGGGAAGCCGCTCTTCTACCGCGTGCGGGCGTATGACTTTGACGGGCATCCGGTGACGCATTTTTCGCAGCCGGCAGATGTCACAAGCGCACTCACACGGAGCAGGCGGAATGCACCCGTCCCGCACAATCCCTATGGCAAGGGAAATGGCAGCGTCCTTCTCTATCCTGTCTATGCCTATACAGGAAATCCGAATGCTACGCGCTATGAGGTCGAAGTCATGTTGAAGTATCCGGAAAACCTCCACGGCTTCTCGCCCTCCGTCCATCGCATCTATGCGAATACGACCGAGCTCACGGATCTCTATGATGACGCGCCGCGGACGGGAACATACTACTGGCGCGTCAGGGGAATGGACAACACGGGGAAGCCTGTGGGCGAGTGGAGCCTGCCGCAGGAGATCAAAAATCCGGTGAAGCACTGGAAAGTCGCGGTCTATGGCGACAGCATTTCCCATGGCGGCGGCCATCTCTCCTTCGGGCCTGCCGACCTCGCCTACAGCTATGAGTCGTATCTGGACTTTCCCTCGATCAATCTTTCCCAAAGCGGGGATACGAGTGAGGCGATGGTCATGCGCTTCGAGAAGGACGTTCTTCCTTTTTCGCCGGACTACCTGCTCATCATGGGCGGGACGAACAGCCTTCGCGCCGGTGTCCCTGCCTCTTCCGTCATCGCGGATCTGAAGGAAATCCAAGCGAAGTGCCGCGAGCATGGCATCACGCCCATCCTGATGACGCTGCCCCCGATCAATCCCGAAAATATCCAGAAGGCATTCGATGAGCCGACCTATGAAGACTGGAAAGATTCTTTCGCGGAAGTGAATGCTTTCATTCGCGGTGAGGTCCACATCGATACCGCAGCGCCCTTCGAGGAAATGGAGGAGCTTCCTACCTGGCTTGCCCTGGACGGCATCCACGGCGACTGGAATATGAAGCGCATGATGGCGGAGGTCATCAATCGGGAATTTCCGATTTTAGAAAATAGGGACTAGCGACTGGTGACTGTCGACTAGACGCTTTTCTAAAACAATGCGCATCCCGTCATTCTGAGCGGAGGAAAACGTCGGATGAGGGATGATGGCAGCCAGAACAGTGGGGACTGAGTCGAAGAATCAATTTGTATCATGATTTCCAGAACCACACAGCCAACAACCAACAACTAATAACAAAAGAAAGGACAATACGATGGTCAAACAAACAGCAGGACGCACGATCCTGGGTGCATTTGCTCCGAAATTCGCTGGGCTGAATGATGATGTACTTTTCGGCGAAGTATGGAGCCGGGAGGGGAAGCTTCCGCTGAAGATCCGCTCCATCGTGACGGTGAGTGCGCTCATCGGGAAAGGGATGACGGATGCCTCGCTCGCCTATCATCTGAAAGAGGCGAAGAAGAATGGCGTGACGAAGGAAGAAATGGCCGAGCTCCTGACACACATCGCCTTCTACGCCGGCTGGCCGAATGCCTGGGCGGCCTTTCATCTGGCGATGGAAGTGTATGAAGGAAGTGATGCAGAGCACGGCGGTTTCTTCGGACAGGGCGAGGCGAATACAGCGTATGCGCCGTATTTCACCGGCTGCTCCTATCTGAAAGTCCTTTCAGAGCCGGGGGCTCCCCTCACCATCTGTAATGTGACCTTTGAGCCGGGCTGTCGTAATCACTGGCATATCCACCATGCGAAGACGGGCGGTGGACAGGTGCTCATCTGTGTCGATGGCGAAGGCTGGTACCAGGAAGAAGGAAAAGAGGCGCAGAGCCTAAAAGCAGGCGATATCGTTGAAATCCCCGCAAATGTGAAACACTGGCATGGGGCAAAGAGGGAGAGCTGGTTCAGCCATCTGGCTTTTGAGATCCCGGGGACCGATCTTTCTAATGAGTGGTGCGAGGAAGTCAGCGCGGCAGCCTATGACGCGCTGCCTCGCTGAAGAGGTGACTATGAAGACACTGATTGTTTACTACAGCTATAGTCATGGAAATACGAAAAAGATCGCGGAAGCGCTGGCAAAAGCCACGGAGGGGGATATCGAGCGCATCGAGACGGTCAGGAAATATGGCCCTTATGCAGAAACCATCGAAGTGGGGCAGGCAGAAGTACAGCGGGGGGAGTGTCCGCCGCTGCGGCCGATGAAGAAGGATATCGCGGGATATGATGTGATTGCTTTGGGATCGCCGACCTGGTGGTACACCATGGCGCCTGCCATGCGTACCTTCGTCACGACGCATGACTTCACTGGAAAGAAAATGATTTTCTTCACGACACATGGTGGCTGGCCAGGGAGCGCCATCAAGCATCTTAAGAATTTAACCCATGCGGATGAAGTACTTGGTACGATAGAAGTCCGCTTTGACTCGAATGGGGGCGACGAACAGATTACGCCGGAAAAGGATGTGGACGATTGGATTTCTATGATGAAGAAGAAAGTGCGAGGGTAGAATGGATGTGCCATATCAAGAGCTCGAAAAGATGAAAATCAAAGAGCTCAGAAAAGAACGCTTCCGCCTGCTGGATGATATTCACGAAAAGCAGCAGCAGCTCGATCAGATCGATTACCAGATTTATCAAAAGAAAAATGAAGAGGGGAAGGAAGGATCATGATGTGGAAGAAAGCGATCGCTCTTTCGTGTGCGTTTCTGGCAGCGGGAGGGTTAACCGGCTGCGGGGGAACCACGGGTGTGCCTCATCGCGAGGGCAAAGCAGCAGGCGCATCGAGCGAGAACCATATGGTGAAGAAAGATGCCAAAGCCATCGTAGTATTTTTTTCTGCGACAGGGAATACAAAACGTGCTGCGGAAATCATTGCGCGCACCAAAGGGCTGGATATATGGGAAATCAAGCCGAAAGAACCCTATACGGATTCGGATCTCAATTATAGAAATGACAACAGCCGCGTCAGCCGCGAACATCAGGATCGGAGCCTTATGCCGGAGATCGATGGGGATGTACCTGGTTGGGATAGCTATGAGACGGTTTTTCTGGGGTATCCGATCTGGTGGGGCGAAGCACCGAATATTGTGTATCATTTTGTGCGGAGTCATGACTTTTCCGGAAAGCAGGTCATTCCTTTCTGCACATCGTATTCCAGTGATCTTGGAGACAGCGATGTGCTGCTAGAAGAAACGGCCAAGAGTGGCGAATGGTTTCCAGGGACTCGTTTCTCCGGCGGAGCCTCTGAAAGTGACCTCATCGACTGGTCCGGGCACTTCTAGGGAGGCGAGGAAGCGCGATGAAGCTTCTTCTTTAGCTGCCTGCAGCGGGGAAATCTTTTAAAAGTAGGGAAAGCCACTTGACAAGCATGAAACATGATTTATAATAAAAGCATGTTTTAAGAGCATAAGCAAATTGTCTGTGTCTTAAAGCAAACCATTGCCTGCGTTTCGCGTGATCGGCGAGTCATCCCGCCATGGTATACCCCTATATCATGGTTTCCCGCTTTCCCCATAGCCCCGATGACATCCCATCGCCCTCACAAGAGCGCAGGCAGAAAAGAGCGGGTCTCCCCTAATTTCCCGCTCTTTTTCTATTGCATTTTTCTGATGGATGGCCGATCTTGACTTGAGGTACTTCCATGTCCATGTCCCGTGCAGGAAAAGATTTTCTGATCGATCAAAAGAAAAGCGGCTCGGTGCATGCATGCCGGAGGCGGGATTTCTGATCCTCCCGATGAAAAACAGTCCCGCTGGGCAGATTTTCTTATTTGTTAAATTGACAATTCGTTTTATTATATTTTATAATTAACCAGATACATTTGAAATAGTGTATCCTTATTTGGGGAAGAGTTGATTTTTGAGTTTCCGGGGCCATTCGGAGTTTGGCCTCATTGTTCATGAAAAGGGGACATAATCATGGCACAGGTAGCAACAAGAGCAGAACGTATGGTGGGCGTTCGTGCGAATATTCTTAACACCGCTAAAAGACTTTTTTTGGAACAGGGGTATAAAAAGACAACCATTCGCCAGATCGTACAGGAGTCCGGAATCACCTCGGGCAGTATCTACAATCTGTTTGACAATAAAGACGCTGTTTTCTCGGCCATTACGAATGATCTTTGCCAGGTGATTGTGGATGAAGTGGAGAAGCGCTTCTCTGATAAACCGCTGGAATATCACTATGCAGCGATCTTGGCGGTCGAGCTGTATGCGATCGAGAAGGAGTCTGTTTTCCGTGAACTCTACTATGAAGCCTATACGGAGCCAAAGATTTTTGAAGCCCTGCTCCATACGCATTTGGATCTCGCAGATCACTACCTCGCAGAGGCAGACTGTATGGGCTATCTGAAGCCGGATGAATATTATGCACGCATGCTCCTTTCCAAAGGCGCCATGCTCGGCTATATGCAAGCCTTCGACTTTGACCGCACCGGTCCTGTTCGTGTGCTTCGAAGAGAGCTTGCCTCCCTCATCCTGCTGTCTCTCGGGCTGAAGAAACGGGATATCAAAGACCTGTACTCCTTCATGCTGGAGATCGAGGATGAATGCAGCGAGATCATCGAAGTGATCCTTGACAGCGTGCATCAGTCATAGAGACGGGGATAGTGAGTGAGGCTCCCGGTGGATCTGTGACTGGTGACTCGAAGGCCGCCCCAGCCAATAGACAAATGGATAGCGATCCCAAAACGTGAGAGATAGAGTCTCTCACGTTTTTTATTTGAAAAAAGTTTCACAAAAGCTATTGCAATTTTATGCACAACGCTGTATAATTATCACATCGTCAAACAAGCCCATGTGAAAGGGCTGATGAAATTGTCTATATTATTTTGAAAGGCGGCATTATCATGACAGATATTAAAAGCGTAAAGAAAGTAGTTCTTGCATATTCCGGTGGTCTGGATACCTCCGTTATCATTCCGTGGCTGAAAGAAACCTATGGCTGTGAAGTCATTGCCTGCACCGTAAATCTGGGACAGCCGGAAGACTTCGAAGCCATCCACAAGAAGGCGCTTGCATCCGGTGCTGAATATGCAGAGACTCTTGATGTTCGCAAAGAATTCATTGAAGAATATGCATACAAAGTCCTTCAGGCAGATGGCCGTTATGAAGGAAAGTACCTGCTCGGTACCTCCTTCGCTCGTCCACTGATCGGCAAATGCCTCGTCGACATGGCAAAGAAATATGGCGCTGATGCCATCTGCCATGGTGCGACCGGCAAAGGCAATGACCAGGTTCGTTTCGAACTCACCATCAAAGCACTGGCTCCGCACATGAAGATCATCGCTCCATGGCGTATCTGGGATATGAAGTCCCGTGAAGATGAAATGGCTTATGCAGAAGCACATGGTGTGCCGATCGACAAGTATGATGAAAAGCAGACTGATGAAGAAAAGGCTGCACAGAAATATCCATACTCCATGGACTGGAACATGTGGCATCTGTCCCATGAAGGCGATGATCTGGAAAATCCGGCAAATGCGCCGCACAAGGATATGTACCTCGTCACCTGCGATCCGGAAGAAGCTCCGGATAAGCCGGAGATCGTCACCATCGATTTTGAAAAAGGCATCCCGACCGCTGTCAATGGCAAGAAGATGGACGGCGTAGAGCTCGTGAATACCCTGAACGCCATCGGCGCACGCAACGGCATCGGCATCGATGACCTCGTAGAAAACCGCCTCGTCGGCATGAAGTCCCGCGGCGTCTATGAAAACCCATGCGGCTCCATCCTTTTCTACGCACACACCGAACTGGAACGCCTCTGCCTTGACCGCGCGACCTTCCATTTCAAAGAAATCGCTGCTGTCAAATACTCGGAGCTCGTATATGACGGGATGTGGTTCGCACCGCTGCGCGAAGCACTGCAGGCCTTCGCTGACAAGACCTCCGAAACCGTGACCGGCAAAGTCACCCTTCGTCTCTACAAGGGCAACATCATGTCCAATGGCGCAGAAAGCCCGTACTCCCTGTATAATGAAGAGTTCGTCACCTTCGGTGAAGATGATGTATACAATCAGGCAGATGCAGAAGGCTTCATCAACCTCTTCGGTCTGCCGCTCACCATCCGTGCCCTCATGAAGGAGAAGAATGCAAAATGAGTGATATGATGTGGGGCGGACGCTTCACGAAGGCAGAGGAAAAGAATGCACTGGATTTCAATGCATCCATTTCCTATGACTGCCGCATGTATCGTGAAGACATCGCCGGCTCTATCGCCCATGCCAAAATGCTGGCGGCTCATGGGATCATTTCCAAAGAGGATCAGGAAAAGATCACCAAGGGTCTTCTCTCTATCAAAAAAGAGATCGATGAAGGGACATTCCCTTTCTCCGTCGAACTCGAAGATATTCATATGAATATCGAAAAACGTCTCACCGAGGAGATCGGTGATGCCGGCGCTCGCCTCCACACGGCGAGAAGCCGCAATGACCAGTGCGCGCTGGATCTCCATATGTACATGAAGAGAAATATCGCGCGCCTGTCTGAAAAGCTCATCGCCGTCTTAGAAGCCCTCCTCGCTGCTTCCAAGAAATATCAGGACGTCATCCTGCCGGGCTACACCCACATGCAGCGCGCGCAGCCGGTCCTCTTCGCTCATCACATGCTCGCGTACTTTGCGATGCTCGAGCGTGACTTCAAGCGTCTCGAAGACTGCTACGATATGTGTGACATGTCGCCGATCGGCGCCTGTGCGCTGGCAGGGACCACGTACCCGACACACCCCGAAGAAGAAGCGAATGACCTTCACTTCGCCTCCGTCTATGGAAACAGCCTCGATGCGGTCTCGGATCGCGACTACCTTCTCCAGTTTCTCTCCTTCGCTTCGATCTGCGCGATGCATCTCTCGCGTCTGTCGGAAGAATTCATCTACTGGTCTACCAGCGAATTCCAGTTCATCGAGCTTGATGACGGATACTCCACGGGCAGCTCCATCATGCCTCAGAAGAAAAATCCGGACATGTGTGAGCTCATTCGCGGCAAAACCGGCCGTGTCTATGGACACCTCATCGGTCTTCTGACCGTCATGAAGGGTCTGCCGCTGGCCTATGACAAGGACATGCAGGAAGATAAGGAAGGCGTCTTTGATGCCTTGGATACCCTGTACTTCGCCCTCGACATCTATGCCGGCATGATCTCCACCATGACTGTCAATGGCGATCACACCCGCCAAGTCCTTGAAAGCGACTTCTCGAATGCGACCGACATGGCAGACTACCTTGCGAAGAAAGGTCTGCCTTTCCGTCAGGCGCATGCCGTCGTCGGAAATGCTGTCCACTACTGCATCGAGCATCACAAGGTCCTTCTGGATCTCTCCATGGAGGAATTCAGATCCATGAGCCTGCTCTTTGAAGAAGACATCAAAGAAGCCCTCTCTATCGAAAACTGCGTGAAGAACCGTGAAAGCTACGGCGGCACAGGGCCGAAGTCCGTAGAACGTCAGCAGACACACGCAGAAAAAGTCATCGCTTCCATGAAGGAAGCGATGGATGCCTGGAAACAGGAGATGGCATTTCTCGGGTGATCCGGATTAGTGATGCTTCTATCGGACAGCTCCCACTTGATGTAACCACGGCGTTCCCGCCTGGTATAGACAATTTCACAAGCAAAAAGCCCATCGTCTGATGGGCTTTTTGCTTGTGAGAAGGGGCGGGGCATGGCGGCGTCTTTCTCCTATAGCAGGATATGCGTTTTATCGGATTTGGTGAGCCGCGCGATCACTAAAAAACGAAGGCACCTCGAGGAAGATGCCTTCGTTTTTTGCTTATCTTTCCGGCGGAAGTCCCGCATATTCTCTGGCGAAGTCAGAGAAATTCTCGATGATATAGCGCTTCAGCATATCTGCCGGGGGAGAGAGCTTCTCGCCTTTTTTCCACGAAAGGCTGATGTAGCGCGAGCAGCTCGGAGAGGAGATCGGTACCAGCGCGACATGGTCGCCGCCGACACCGTGCCATGTGATGCGCGGCGCGAAGGATACACCGAGGCCGGCGCGGATGAATTCGCGTACCGTCATCGGGCTGTCGCTCTCGAGTACCACATGTGGGACAAAGCCTGCCATGCGGCAGTAGAAGTCTGTGATGGTACGAAGGGAAGAGCCTGCTTCCAGAGAAATGAATCCCGCTTTCTCAAATTCATCCAGATTGACAGATGATTTTCTGGCATGCGGATCCGTATCCGGCATAGCCAGCATGATGTCTTCCTTGAGGAGCGTCACAGAGTGGTCATTCTCGATCGGATTGATGGAGGAAGACAGGAAGAGATCCACATGATTCTGGTTCTGTTGACCTGGCTTATTGTGCTGCTGCAGGATCTCGAAACGGATATCCGGATGCTCCTGACGGAAACGGGTGAGGAAAGCCGGGATGATCATAGAAGCCGCGAAAAGAGAGATGGTGACGGTGAGCTTCTGTGCTTCCTTGGTATCAGCCAGCTCCTTCTGCGCGCCGTGCAGCTCTTGCATGATGCGGTTCGTATGGCGGAGCAGGATCTCGCCATATCTTGTGAGGACGATGTTTCGGCCGCTTCGGGAAAAGAGCGGCACGCCGAGCTCTGTCTCAAGTACCTTGATGGTATGAGACAGGGACGGCTGGGAAATGTGAAGGGCTTCTGCTGCGCGCGTCAGATGCTGCAGCTCGGCTGTCTTTTGGAAATAGCTCAGGGCGAGCAATGTCAATTTCATGGAGATCCCCCAAATGATTGATAGAAAAAACAAAAAATCGAATATCACTTATAAGTATTATACTCTTACATATGGAAATTATCAATCAATCTTTCTTCTTATGCACTGAAATTTAAGAATTCGAAAAGAGATATTGGCTGTCTTGCGGTTCAAAAAAAGTCCCGCGCATTCATTGGGTCTAAAATCATCAAGAACTGTCGGGCATAAGAAAGATAACGGGCAGGAATACATGGTCAATGGAAGTGACTCATTCATAGATAAAGGGCAATGAATCGATAGATGAAGTCTTGGTTCACTCGGAAGCCCGCGTTCTTAAACCGCCCCTTCATTTATAGTATAATAGGAAAAATGATAAGCATTTTGGAAAGGAGCTTTTCTATGAAGAGGAAAAAAACTGCCCCTATGACGAAGGCAGAACGCATCGCTGCCGCCATTCGTGGAGATGCAGTAGACCGTGTACCATACTCGCTGTGGTCTTATCTGCCGATGATCGATCTCGATCCCGCAGCGAATGCGGAACATACTTATGATTTCTATAAGACCTATGACGTCGATATCTTGAAGACGATGAATAACGGTATGTACAGCGTCGAAGACTTCGGCGTGACAGTCGATTATTCAGACATTGAAAGAGGCGGCGTGGCGAAAATCATTTTCACTCCGGTCCATACGCCGGAAGACTGGCTGAAAGTCAAGCCGGTCTCACTCCATGAGGGGGCGCTGGCTCGTGAGCAGGACTACCTGAAGAGACTGCTGAAGAAGACCAATGGCGAAGTGCCTGTCATTTTCACCGTCTTCAGTCCGCTGACTACGGCAAACAAACTGTGTCCGCACATGATGGAGCACATCGCTTCCGGCCATGGAGAGCAAGTGAAGGCAGCCCTGACTGCCATCACAGAGACCACCTGCGCCCTCGTCCAGCGCGTCATCGAGCTGGGTGCGGATGGCATTTTCTTTGCGACGCAGCTCTCCTCCTATGATCTGGTGAAGGAGGATCTCTACAAAGAGTACGGCATGCCCTATGATATCGCGGTCCTTTCCGCTTCGCAGGGCTGGTGCAATGTACTGCATGCCCATGGAAAGCACATCATGTTCCCCCTGCTTCGGAAATACCCCGTTCAGATTTTCAACTGGCATGCCTTTGAATCTCTGCCGGGCATCCACGAGGCGCAGGTCATGACTGGTAAGTGCATCATGGCCGGCCTGGAACGCATGGATATCACCGAAGGACATAAGAATGAGATCGAGCACCAGATCTATGAGACACTTAGAGAGACAGGCGGCCGCCATGTTATTCTCTCGCCCGGCTGCGTCATCCGCTATCCGCTGGATCCGGATATGCTTTCCTTTGTCAGGAAGGCCAAGGGAGAAATAGAAGAAAGACTGCTGAGGAATAGGGACTAGGAGTGACTGGCGGACGAGTGTACGGCTGTCGCGGGCGACTTGCAGCTCTCATGGGAGTGACCGGGAAACCTTATCCCAGCTGTCTTTCATGCCATAGTCACCCTATCCGCCCCTGCGGGGCACCTTCCCCTAGAGGGTAATGCTATTAAGTTAAGCGGCAGAACGTTCTTGGCTCCCCATCGGGGGAGCT
>JAJWRZ010000229.1:0-1952 GCA_021633965.1 Dialister sp. | reverse complement strand
TCGGGGCAGATCTATCCTCCGCCTTCGGCGCGCCCCTTCTTCAAGGGGCTACACAACGGTCATGTAAAAACGTCGCCCCTTCGCAAGGTCTCCTCCCCATATCGTCATTTCGAGCAAAAACAAAAGCAGGAAATCCCGTATTCCATACGACACGGAATCACGGTATTTCCTGCTCCAAAGCACTAACCCAAGTCACTAGTCTCTCATCTTACGAGATACACTTTGACGCGGCTCTTCGTCCCCCACTGGTAAGCCTGCTCGAGGTTGTCCACGCCGACATCGATGATATTTCCATGGATCGCGCCGCCGATATCATCGCAGATGGCGTAACCATAGCCTTCGATGAAGACGATGCTGCCCAGCGGGATGACATTCGGATCGACGGCAGCATGCCCCTTGCCGGCAAATCCGCCCAGAGCAGTGTGTCCTTCACCGCCCCCGTCGTAAGGCGTGTAGGCGGTCGATCTCATGTGATAGGTCTTCGTATACTTGCCGCGGAAATAGGGCGCATTGTCCAAAGCATCCCAGACATCTTCATCTGCCACACCGGTGGTCTCAAGGCCTGTTTCATCCTGCAGCATGCGGATGGCATCTGCCGTACCGGCGCCGAAGACACCGTCCACGACACCGGGATCGTAGCCGTGCAGAAGAAGCTGATTCTGCAGGCGGATGACTCTCTTTCCTCTGGCCCCTTCCGAGAGGATATAGTCCCCTGTCTGCGCCACATAGACTTCATTCAGCTTCGTGCGAGTCGCGCTGTTCACGCCGCCAGTGACGGAGAGCCCCTGCTCCTTCTGGAAAGCCGTGACCGCATCCTCAGTCTGCCCGCCATAGATGCCGTCTGCCTCCCCCTCGAGGTAGCCAAGGCGTTTCAGCTTCCGCTGAATGGTCTTCACATCACTGCCACGGTCACCGACGCCATAAGATTCCCCGCCAGAGGAAATCACAGGCTCCGGCGTCCCGGCACCGATCTCCCGCAGCGCGCTGTAGGTCACTTCATCGATCGCACCGGATACAGGAAATCCACGGGATCTCTGGAAATCCTTCACCGCCTTCACGGTATCTCCTCCGTAGACACCATCAATGTCACCTTTGAGAGAGCCGGCCTCTTGCAAGCGCTGCTGCATATCGGAGATCACATCTCCGCGATTCCCCTCTGCATACACGACACCCCCGCCATTCCGATAGCCTTCTCCTTCCGCACTACGGATCGCTTCTCTGGTCGCATCATCAGCGATACCGTTCGCGGTCAGGCCTTTATCTTTCTGAAACAAATAGACTGCTTCCTTTGTGGTGGAGCCATAGTCTCCATCCACGGTGCGGGCCAGATAACCGGCCGCTACCAGGGAATTCTGCAGGGCTGTCACAGCGTCCCCGCTCATCCCTGCGTGCAATGTTTCTGCAGAAGCCGGAACCATGGCAAGTATCCAAAGCGCCAGGATCGAGCTCCATTTGTAGATAGCACGCATGAATTATCACCTCCATAAACTTCCTGTATTTTACCATTTTTCTTCAAATTTGTAAAAAATGAGGGGAAACCCTTTTATTTTTAAAGAAATCCATCAAGCTGCCGCGCGGTTCTTCGCGGTGTGAAAAAGCAGACAGTATCGGTGGGAAATGGGGATTCCTAAGGCGTTCTTTTCTAAGAGAATGGAAGCGTTTTGCAGGAAAAGTGGGGGCAGTCTATTCTCCGCCTTCGGCGCGCCCCTTCTTCAAGGGGCTACACAACAGTCATGTAAAAACGCTGACCCTTCGCAAGGTCTACTCTCCCATATCGTCATTTCGAGCGCAGCGAGAAATCTTCCTTGCACAACGGTCAAGCGACGAGCGTGAGATGCGGAACAGCACCTAGGCGATTTTATCTTTCCCTCATACGTGCAGTACACCGCCAGGGCGTAAAGATCCCTCGGCTCCGCTCGGGATGACGATACGAGAGAACGGGCGATCTCACA
>JAJWRZ010000056.1:0-12092 GCA_021633965.1 Dialister sp. | reverse complement strand
GAATAGCGAGCTATTTAAGGAGAATGTCGACGACACTATGTATAAAAATCCATATGAAATCTGATTCTGCGATTAAATCAGCGCTTTCTTAAAAAAACACTGATACAATCGTTGCCAGCTTGTGTCAGCTTCCTTACGGATCAAAGGTAAAAAGAAGCGTATCCACTGCTTTAGCAGACCCTGTCATACGTAGGTTCCACGAGGCGATTTCCCTTCACATCCATGAAGCCCCATTTTCCTTTTTCTTTGAAAGCGATATGTTCTTCATCCAATTTCCACATTTCCTGCAGCGTCTTGGTGAATGGAATCACTGCCTTGCCTTCCTTATCGATAAGGCCGACCTCGCCACCCTTGGAAACACAAGCTGCACCATACGAGAAGCCATCCAGCACTTTATCATAGACAGCCGGGATAGCCATATGTCCCTCTTCATCAAGAAACCCCCATTTCCCATCGCTCGTCTGGACGGCAGCGAGACCAGGTACCATGGCTTTCTTCTGGAAATCAACCTCAGCAGAGAACTTGTTCGCTTTTTTGAATCCTTCGGCAATCATCCCTTTCCCGAGTTTGTAATAGCCATAGCCTTTATCATTTCTTACGATGACAATATCTTCTGCAGAGCCAGTCCAATGGGAGATTTCCTTATATTCCGCCGGAACGATCAGTTTTCCTTCACGGTCTGCATATCCCCATTTCCCTTTGATCTGTACGATCACTTTGTCTTTATAATAGGGGCCATTGAAGTCATTGGTCGTCGGCAGGTAGACCTCCCCTTTGGTATTCACATAGCCGAATTTGTAGTCTTTATTGAAGAAATCACTGGAGCTGACGGTCGGGAGGTACATGCCATAGGAGCTCACCATCTTCACGACGCCCAAGAGCGCGCCCCATCCGAGCCGGCTCTTCTCTTTTTCAAACAGTGCTGACCCATGGAGGAACGGCATCAGCTTGGTCGCATTCACCGTAGCAAGGATTTCTCCATTTGGCTTGATATAGCTGCATTTCCCATCATTCTTAATGCCGGCATATCCATTGTAAAATGGAAGCATCACCTTTTCACCGCTGGCCTTCCCTACAATGGTACCGCTCTTGTCAAAGATGGAAATCTGCCCATCCCGCGCAGCCAATCCGTAGCCTTCATGGAAGGGCGCGATATCGTCATATTTCGGGTCGACCAGCGTCTTCCCGTCGACCGTCACATATCCCCACTTGTCCGCGATCTTGACCGCAGCGATGTCCTCGTCGACCCGCTTCACATCTTCATAGGTACGCGTCGAAAGCGGTTTCCCATCCAAATCAAGGAAAGTGTAGACATTATCTTTGGAAAGTGCTGCATACACCTTGCCATCATTCATCGCGGAAATCTTCTGATAGGCTGGCGCGACGCAAACTTTGCCGGTCGCATCCGCAACACCGAACAGCCCTTTCTGCTTCACGACAAAAATATGATCCTGCCCTGACAGGATGTCATCATACACTGCCGGAAGGATCTTTTTACCTTCCTTCGAATAAGCCCCCCATTTTCCATTTTCACGGAAAGCCCAGATGGTGTTTCCATTTTCATTAGATACCAGCTTGATATCCTTCCGTTCCTTAGGTAAAGGCAGGAGCACTTTCCCATCGCTGGCCGTGATGCCTTTCATTCCGTTTTCTTGCAAGAGTTCGACCTGCGGAGAAACATCCATGAGATTCGTATTCACGACAGGAATGATGACCTTCCCATCCACCAGCGTCGCACCGTAGGCATCCCCTTTCTCGACCAATACAATCCGAGGCGTCTTTTCCGACGCCTCGGCATTTTTGGCACTTTTCGCGGGTGCTTTTGTCATCGCGCCATCGAGCTCACTGCTAAACTGAGACACATCCCCTATGAGCATCTGCGTTTCAATCGCCTGATACGTCAGATCATAATTGTCTGCCTGCGCGGATACCCCGCAAGTCAGCAAAGCTGCTGCGGCCGCAGCAGCCCATTTCATTTTAAATTTCATTGTGCTCCTCCATTCATAGGAATGACAGCTTTTCGGCAATACATTTTGCCGCTTTCTTCATTATAAACCTCTTCATCTATAGTGCAAGACTAATAATCAGACGATTCCCATTTCCCCTTTTCTTTGAGTACGATTTAATCATCGTTTCATCAAAAAACGCGTTTCCTATAAAGAAAACGCGTTGTATAGTCCGTGGGGGAGCTGCCCTTGATGGCAAATGAAAGCTCTGCTTACATGCGGAATGAGGATCGCGGCTTCACCGCGAATCAAAATAAAACGGTGCCCCAATGGCTCTTGATCGACTGCCGGGCCGCAAACGAAAAAGATTTCTCGCTTTGCTCGAAATGACGATATGAGAGAGTCTGATGTCTCCCAATCACCAGTCACTTGAGTCTTCTGATCCCTAATCCCCGGTGCTTTCAAACGGATGGAAACGGATCGAGAGTTCACTGTCTTTCCCCAAAGATCTTTCCCAGATCCACCGCAGGCATGATGATCGCGAGGATGACCATCAGAATCCCCACGACCTGCAGACCGACAAAGCTCATTTGAAAGATGAGACAGGAAAGGATGACGGAGGCCGCCGGTTCGCTCGCCGCCGTGATGAGTGCCTGCTGCGGAGATAGGTACATCAGCCCTGCATTATATAAGAGGAAGGCTGTGACCGTGCCGAAGAGGACGATCCATGCGACGCCGAAGAAGATATACGGGTCGAAGAAGGCAAGCCAGTCGATATGAGGGACAAAGACCCAGCAGGCGAGCCCGCCGATGATCATGCTGACAGCTAGGACGAAGGTCTTATCCACCTGAAGAAAGATGTGCTTCGGGTAAATCGAAGCGAAGGAATAAACCACCCCATTGAATAACGCAAGTGCTATGCAGAGAAAGGAAACACTGAGCTTCGAAGGATCGCCGCCTGTTACAAGAAGATAGGTGCCTCCGACAGCCAGAAAGACCGTGATGACCTCCTCTTTCGATGGCAGCTTGCGATGGCGGATGGCATTGTAGCAGATGACCATGGCAGGACAGCTGTAAAGCACGACGGTCGCCGTAGCGGCATTGCCATACGCGATCGCCTCAAAATAGGTATAGTGCATCAGCATGAGGCCCACGATGGCGTAGATCACAATATCGATCCACAGCCGCGGCTTCTTTCGAAGGCATATGAGACTTTCTTTCATCTTTCCCTGCCATACCGTCACCCCGATCAGGATACATCCGGCCGCTATCATGCGAAAAGCCGTGAGCTCCATGGCATTCATAGAGCATTTCTCGAAGAAATTCTGCGCCCCGATGCCGCTTCCGGCCCACATAATGCCGGCTAAGACGACCATAGCGATCGCAAAATGATTCGAGGAATGGGACATAACAGATGCTCCTAAGAAAAAAGCAAAGAACTTTTTAAACCATCACGTGCAGGTATCGTGCAGGCGTAGTACCTGCTCTCGATCCGCTGATCATTCTCCTGCCGTCTTTTCATTTTCAAAAATGCCCGGCGCTGCAATAGCAAGGAGAACAAGCAGGATGCCAAAGCCCTGGACAAAATTGAAATGGGTATGAAAGATGAAATAGGACGCAATGACAGAGATCGCCGGTTCGATGGTCGCAGTGACGGAAGCCTGTGAGGCCGGAAGGAACCGAAGGCCTGCATTGTAGCAGGTAAAAGATAGCGCCGTTCCAAGGACGACGATCCAGAAAATATCGAGACGGACTTCCGGAGCAAAGAAGCCGGAGAAGTCCCCCATGGGATTGATGATATAGGAAGCCACGGCTCCGGTGAACATGCCCAGCGCGAGGACGAAGGAATTATCCAGTACACCGATGAAGCGCTTCGGAAATACACAGCAGATCGCAAAGAAGACCGCGGAAGCCAGCCCCAGATACACGCAGTCTGCAGGTACCGAGAGACGGCTCACATCTCCGCCCGTCACCAGAAGGAGGACTCCGATGATCGCCAGTACGACGGCCGCGAGCTCCCCTGCCAGCGGCAGCCGTCTTTTTTGAAAGGAGACCCAAAGGATCACCATCGCCGGACAGGTATATTGGATAACCGTTGCCGCTGCTGCATTGCCGGCGGCGATCGAAGCAAAATAGGTATAGTGCATCAGCATCAGACCGACGACACCGTAGAAGATCAGTCCCCACCAGAGAGATGGCTGCTGCCCCAGCTTCCGCCAGCTGTCTTTCAGCTGTCCTTTGGCAATAGTCACAAGCAGCATGATACCGCTCGCACAAAACATGCGGAAGACCGTAAGATCCATCGAGTCGAGTGTACTTTTCTGGAAAAAATCCTGCGCCGCAAGCCCGCAGCCCGCCCACATGATGCCTGCTGTCATAACGAGAAGAATAGCGATAAGATGCATGGATATCACCTGTTATTATAAAAAGGAGCAAAATACGCTTTCAGGGTCAGTCCTTGGCGTGAAAAGGAGACTAAAAAAAGAGAGACTAAGAGACTCGAAAAGCATGGAACGGGACATTCCGTAAGGTACTGCTTTCACCATTGGCCTGATTTCGGGCATGAGTCAGCTTGATTACCGTTACTCGCAATTTCCCGTCACCTTCCTTTATATAGCACAAAAACCCGCCATTGTGGCGGGTTTTTTCATGGTGGGACTATTTGGATTCGAACCAAAGACCTCTTCGATGTCAACGAAGCGCTCTAACCAGCTGAGCTATAACCCCATGTCAGATGAATGTATTATACACGACATGAGAGAAATATGCAAGATGCTTTTTGCAATTTCTTGCATATGGCTAGACAGATGCGGTATCTCCACGCTGCAGCTCGCCATCTTGTTTATATGGATCGCAGTTTCGCCCAACGACGACGCCGAGCATTTGCTTCAAAATCCATCTGTCAGGACTCCCCAAAGCGGACAAGCACAGTAGGATGCTTCTCTGCACTCATCCCATGTTATTTGTACGTGGGGATATCTCAGAAATCAGAACTCATTATACAAGCGAATACCCCGCCTTGCAGGATCCTGTAAGGAGGGGTATTCGTATCATTGTAGTTTGGTGGGACTATCTGGGTTCGAACCGGAGACCTCTTCGATGTGAGCGAAGCGCTCTGACCAACTGAGCTATAGCCCCATGTGATACTACGTATTATAGCACCACATGAGAGATTTGTTAATAGTCGTTTTACACAGAAGCGAGGAAGATCTTTGAATCAAGTTTCATCTGCTACATATGAATGAATCCCAGTACATTGGCAAGGGAGGAGATGAAAATAACAGCCAGACAGATCGGCGCAAGGAAGCGGACGAAAAGACCATAGACACATTCATAGCGGAATTTCGAAGACTGCTTCACTTCGTTCTCGATCCACTTGATGCCGACAGTCACCACGATGAGGACGCAGGTCGCAAAGGCCGAGACCGGCATCATGATGGAATTCGTCAGGAAATCAAAGAAGGTAAGAATATCCATGCCAAAGATGGTGCAGGAGGCAAGAGGGCCGAATCCGAGCGAAGAGAGAGAACCCAGCACGATCATCAGAATGAAGACCGCAAAGGTCGAGAAATTACGGCTCCAACCGCATTCATCCTGGAAGGTGGAGACGCTGGTTTCTGCCAGAGAAATCGCTGAGGTAAGAGCAGCAAAGAGGACGAGTGTAAAGAATACGACACCCACAAGGGTACCAAGCCCCATGCTGGCAAAGACTTTCGGGATGGTGATGAACATGAGCGACGGGCCCGCATTCAGCATTGACGGATCGCCGCCGGAGAAGGCAAAGACGGCAGGGATGATCATAAGACTGGCGAGGACCGAGATCCCTGAGTCGAAAGCGATGACCTGAAAGGTCGCATGCTCCAGATCAAATTCCTTCTTCATGTAAGAGCCATATGTATAGAGGATCCCCATCGCGACAGAAAGAGAGTAGAACATCTGCCCCATCGCAGAAACGACCGTCATCCAGGAAAAATGTTCCAGGTTTGGCACCATGAAGTAGGTGACGCCTGCCCATGCACCGGGCAGCGTGACGGAGTAGCCGGCCACCATGATCGCGAGCACAATGAGTACCGGCATCATGATCTTGGATACACGTTCAATACCATTCTTGACGCCGGCGAGAATGATGGCAAGGACACCGGCGGTGAAAACGATGAACCAGAATTCAGCCGCCATGCCGTCAGAAACGAAGGCGCCGAAAAAGGTATCCGTCGCAAGCAGTTTCGTATCACCGGCGAGGTATTCGAAGAGGTAACGGGTGACCCAGCCGCCGATGACGCTGTAGTACGGCAGGATCAGCATCGGAATGACGGCATTGATCCAGCCCCCTGCGGTAAAGAAGCCGTTCTTCCCGAAATGATGAAAAGCTCCGACCGGACTCTTTCTCGTGCCACGTCCGAGCGCGGTCTCAGAAACGATCATCGTATAGCCGAAGGTGACGGCCAGCAGAAGGTAGGTCAGGAGGAAGATGCCTCCGCCATACTCTGCAGCAAGGTACGGGAATCTCCAAATATTCCCGAGGCCGACAGCGCTGCCTGCGACAGCCAGCACATATCCCATTTTGCCGGAAAAGGTACTGCGGCTATTCCCATTTTGATTTGTCATATGATTGCCCTCCTGTAGCGTACTGAGAAATGATGTAGGGTTTAGGGTTCCGGGTTCAGGGTTCAGGGTTCAGGTTGATAGGTTCAACGGGTTCAAAAGGTTCTAAGGGTTCTAAGGGTTCAACGGGGGCGGTGCGGCGCATAAAATAATAAAGCGCCGCGAAGTTTTAAAATATACGTTATCCACGAAAGATGAGAAAACTGTGAACCTTTTGAACCTTCAGAACCTGTTTAACCTATGAGGATTCATGTAAAGGGAAGATGATTATTTTCTGCTTTCAAACTTCAACGGGGGTTATACGCTTAACCATTCAAACCCTAGACCTCAAACCTTAAACCCTTTACGCGTATAACCAATCCAAACAACTACCAACCAACAACAAACAATGCCTTCCTAAAAAGGAATGCATCCGATTTTCACTGATAAAGAATGTAAAACGGCCAGCCACAAGGCTCTATGTCCTGAAATACGGATATGGAATGCCATGCGGCTGACCGTCTTCTTATATCAAAGCAGAAAATGGTGAGAAATTATTCTCCGAGCGGTACCCACTTGCCGCCCTTGACCTCGAGGACTGCGAGGTCCATCTTCGGATCACGGTTTTCATCGAATGCAAATTTGCCGGTAGCGCCTTCGAAGTCGCTGATCTTAGCCAGGGTATCGCGGAATTTCTTGCGATCGGTGGTGGTACCGGACTGTTCGACTGCCTGATGGAGGACATACATCGCATCATAGGCCTGAGCGGCGAACTGATCCGGTTCATGTCCGTATTTAGCCACATACGCTTTACGGAAGTTCTGTGCCTTGTCGGTCTTTCTTTCCGGGTTCCACGGAGTAGCTACGACGGTGCGGTCAGCTGCTTCGCCAGCCTGTTTGATGTATTCCGGGCTGTTGAAGCCGTTGCCTGCGAGAACATACTGGTTCATGCCCATTTCACGCGCTTTCTTCACGATGAGAGCGCCTTCCTGATAGAGACCAGCAACTGCGATGACATCCGGGTTTGCTGCCTGGATCTTTGTCAGCTGAGCGGAGAAGTCGGTATCTTTATCTGCGAAGGTTTCATCTGCAACGACTTCGAGACCGAGCTTCTTGCAGGCATCCAGATAGAACTGGTGTTCACCGACCATCTGGTCATTGTTATTGGAGTACATGATAGCGATTTTCTTGAAACCCAGTTTCTTCTGTGCTTTTTCTACCACCTGCGGGATGTTCATTTTGCCCGGGATTGCATTACGGAATACATAGTCGCCGATTTCAGTGACTTTCGGGCCGGTGGTGCCGGTGCCGAAGACAGCGACTTTGGACTGCTGGGCGATCGGGTCGGCAGCCATCGCTTCACCGGTGGTCATCGGGCCTTCGATAGCGAGGACTTTATCCTGTTCGATGCACTTCTTCATAGCGTTGATCGCTTCATTCTTGACGAGCTTGGTATCATACACCTTAAGATCGATCTTGACCTTGGTGTTCGGATCCTTGTTGATTTCCTCGACTGCGAGTTCCGTGCCTTCCTTCATAGCGACGCCGTAAGCCGCACCAGGGCCGGTATAAGCGGTGATGAAACCGAGTTTTACGGTTTTACCAGCATCTGCGCTGCCGGAAGCTGCTTTCTTATCTCCGCCGCAGCCTGCGAATGCACCTGCCAGTGCTGCTGCTGCCATAACTGCTGCCATTCCTTTGAGCCATTTTTTCTGCATAATTTTCTACCTCTTTCAATAATCAGCTACTCCACCCCCAAAAATCGTATGAAGAAATAAAAAACCTCCGCCGGCTTTTCTGCCAGCGGAGGCGCGAACGCGGTACCACTCCGATATTTCACTCTATGCCAAGCCAATGCGGGTAAAAAAAAGCCCCTATCTTCTTTCGAAGATAGGGGCGAAGTCTCGCGGTACCACCCTACATTGTACTTAGCAGTCTTATTCGTAACGTGAATGAAACGCCTGTCATTACTCAGTTCACGACAAGGGCTCTCGAGGGATATTATACAAGGCTCTTCGCCGATTCTCACCATCCATCGGCTCTCTTTAGAAGAGATCAAGTACTTTTTGTCTCGTTCATAGCTTTCTTTGGGGGTATTGGATTTTAGATTGTGATTATTTTACTTCCTGCTTCATGAGTTGTCAAGAGGGAATTTGAAAAAAAGTGACTGGTGACTAGGAATTAGGGATTAGACTTCAGACTTCAGACTTCAGATTTCAGACCTCTGACTTCTGACCTCTTATGTCTGATATCTGACGTCTCCTAGTCTCTTAGTCTCTTAGTCACGAGTCACTAGTCACTAGCCGCCAGTCAGTTCAGTGTCCGCAGCTTCCTTTATACGACAGATGCTTCTCGAGATCCTCTGTCGTCTCTCTCGACTGGTCATAGCCTTCCTTCAGGTACTCCGAGAGGCGGCCCATCTTGAATTTCTTCGGGTCATTATCATCCCTTGCATCATTCACGGTAAGGATGTAGTCCAGCGCCTCAGCCGTATACTGAGCCTTATCTGTCATATGCATGATGAGGATGGATCCCTTGCGCACATTCCCTTTCTCATCATAGATCCCATGAGAGATCGCCCCGATCATCGCCTGCAGCGATGGGGTGGCATAGTCATCCGTACTCTCGTAGCCTGAAACGATATAGCTGAATCCCGCATCCATGATAGATCTGATACCACTTTTGCTGATGGCGAGCGTCGGGGGACGAAAATAATGTGTCAGCGCCGGTTTCCCATCGACCATGACATCTCCTACCGTTTTTTGGAGCTCTTTATAAGACAGTCTCACATCCTCCGCATACTCCTCCTCCGTCATCGGCGTCATGTTGCCGCCATAATTTGACGTCTGCCACACCATCGGACGGTGGCGATTCGTATGAGAAGCGATATCATGCCCATCTTCTGCGATGGCTCGCAGAAGATTCGGATTGTTCTTCACATTCCAGGTGATGATGAAAAAGGTCCCCTTCGCATGATGCTTGCGAAGGACATAGAGCAGATGATTGATTGAAACATCCGTCCCCCAGTCATCAAACGTGAGGAAAATAGTATTGTCCCTGACGTCCTTGACGATGCCTGTATGATCCATCTGCTCCATTTCTGCCTCTGAGAAACCGCGGATGCGATCCGTTTCCGTTACTTTCGGAGAGCCGATATACCGCGCAGAGAATTCATGACGGAAAAGGCGATCTGTCCTGGGTTTTCTTTTTTCCTCTCCCCGGAGAGAAAAAAGTGCCTTCTCCTCCGGCACAGGATACGTCCAGCGATGTGCCTCATCACCAAGGACCTCTCGGACAGCCCCCATGCTATAGGCTGAGTCATTCTCTGCATTCGTATGAGGACTGTCCAAGAGCGTAGCATATGTCGCGCTGTCTACCTTGTTCTTTTTGATCCAGTCCAAGAGGCCACCCGTAAGCGTGGGATCGTCCAAGAAATCCAGGCGTCCGTAGATGATCTGCCCCCGCCCCATTGCAAGAATGAATTTCCCGAAAAGATGGTCTGAAATGTCCTCGACCTTCTTTGCTTCCTTGTCTTTTGTCTGTACCATGTTCACGGTCTGTCCCAGAAGCTCTATGCCCATCGCACTCGCCGCTTCATTCACCGTTGGGATCTCCGTACCGAAGACCTGGCGGGCGATCACCGGGCGCACGCCCAAGAGACGCTGCATGTTTTTCTGCAGACGCTCGATCTGCGCGCAAGTCTCATAGAAATCGCCGTCCTTCCCCGTACGAAGACCCAATCCCAGCTCATGACCGCGCGCTGCGATCTCCCGCACCGTATCCGTGTGCTTTCTAAGCTCAAGCTCCGTCACAAAGAAGGTCGCCTTCACGCCCATCCTGTCCAGATGATCCAGTATGTCCTCCACTGACTCTTTTCTCGTGAGACCGCCAAATGTCAGCACGACCTTCTGCGCCGTCGTCGTAAGGAATCGCTCCTTGGGCGCAAGACGCCCTTCATTTTTCTCTCGAAGCGCCTCATAGCGTGCCTTGTCTTCTGCCGTGTACGTCACCCTGCGAGGGACTGCCATTGCCTCCTGCTTGGCAGGCACCAGCGCCCCTGCCGGCTCCTCCGCCCGCGCCGCCTCTCCCGCACCCGCCAAGAGAGCGGCCGCTATCGTCAGCATGATGAGTGATTTCCATTTCTTCTGTACCATAGATGTGATCTTCCTTTTTTATGACAGTGGTCAGGAATGGAGAAAAGATCTCCGCTAAGGAATAATAGCTCCTTCGACTCCATCCTCGTATCGCAAATGCTCCGCTTTCTCACATACGATGTTTTCCATCTTCCGTATGCGAGGCGCAGCATCCCCATTTTCCATGACTGATCCCTTATCGATCGTGAGTTACCCCCCCAGACGCCAGAGAGAAACGGACGGGATACCGCGATTGGCAGCGAGCGTCGTCCACGCCTCAAGGGTCTCCTCGTCCGCATACCAGACTTCATAGGAGTGTCCATCTTCCTGATAAGAGAAATGCAGCGCGGCACTCGCTTCATCGCGTTCTTCCTTCGCCCCATGTGCATCACGGAGGCGCGCGGCTTCCTCTGTCGTGATGAAGCGGGGCGTCCCTTTGAGGAGACCGAAAAGTCCGGCATCTTTCCACAGGCAACCGCCATTCGAAAAAGCGACAGCCTTCTTTCCGGGAAGTGCCTGCATCCTCCGGATGGTCTTTTCGATGAAGGGACCATCCGCCTTGGGCCCCGGACCGCTATGAAGGCCATAGAGATTATACAGCATCACCACATACTCGGGGCCGACACTGTAGGAAACATCCATCGGCATCGAAGGCTCCAGGATGATGCGGATCTTTTTATGCGTGGGAATAGACTCCAGGTAAAGCAGCTTCGTGAAACGAGCGAACGCTTCTACCAGCTTCGGATCCTTACCGATGCGTTCATAGTCTATATCGATCCCATCCGCGCCGCAGGTCTCTGCTATGGCAAGAATTTCTTTCACATGCATACGGCAGGCATGCTCATCCCTCAGCACATGCCGGAGTATATCTGCATCTTTCTCAGTGCTGTGCCCGTTTGATCTCAAGACGTCATTCACAAAGGTCAGGTGAAAAGGAATGCCTGCTGTTTTTGGCAGATCAGATGGCACCTTCAGCTCTCCCTTCTCATCGAAGGTCACCGCAAAGTAAGAAATGCTTCCCCATCGTTCTTTTGTCTTGTCATATGCCTCCCAGCCTTTTTCTCTGTCCCAAGAGACCACCCAGCCAGACTTTGTCACGGGTGGATGGCTGCCGCTCTTCAAAGGAGCCGCCCCGCATCCGGAAAAAAGCAGGAGGGAAGAGGCCGCTGCCAGAGCAAATATGGCATGTTTTTTCATCAATGTCTCCTTTGGAAAAATGGTTAGTGTGTATTGGCGGATTCAGGGTTCGTCCACGGGGCGTGCTGCCCCTTGGGAAAGATGGGGAGCGGGTTCAACGGGGACGGTGCGGCGCATAATCATTGAAAGCGCCGCGGAGTTTTGACAGCGCTTCGCGCCGTCGTCATCCCGAGCATAGCCGAGTAATGCTATTAAGTTAAGCGGCAGAACGTTCTTGGCTCCCCATCGGGGGAGC
>JAJWRZ010000228.1:0-1980 GCA_021633965.1 Dialister sp. | reverse complement strand
GCATGAAAGACAGCTGGGATAAGGTTTCCCGGTCACTCCTATGAGAGCTGCAAGTTCCCCGCGGCAGATGGAACGCGAAAATGAGATGATCGTTATTTCACATTGCCTTTTTGTTATAATAGGGAAAAGAGAAAGACGCGGTGTTTCCTTGTCAGGGCGAGGAAGGGAGGCGGAGCATGAAGAGGCGCGGATATATTCTTCTCGAGGCGCTGATCGCGCTTTTCCTGATCGCATCGCTTTCCGCGGCACTCTATCCCTTCGCGGCGGAGGCTGTGCGCGCGGTGGATCTCATGGCGAAGCGTTCGCGGATCGCGGGCGAGGGACTCTATGCCATGGATTTCATGACTGAGCAGCTCCGCAATGCGCTTAATAGGGGAGAGGCCTCTTCGATCTCCGGCGATACCTACAGCTACGAGGCGTATAACCAGTCGGGCGAAGTGAAGACGTATCGTTTCTTTCTGGATCAGGAGAAATTGAAGCTCGATGTGTACGGGAGGACGACGGAGCCGGTGACGGGGACGACATCGGGGAAGGAGGAGTACGCACTGACTTGTGAGGAGGGGCCGCTTTTTGCCAAGAACGGGGAGGGATCGCTTGCGATCTCCTTCTCGATCCTGCATCGCCCGTCGGGGGAAACGATGGATTTCCGCACGAGCCTTCTCTCGTATGCCGATTTCTACAGAAAGGGGCAGCGCTATGAATAGAAGGAAGGGTTCCATGACGCTGTGCCTGCTGCTTCTTTTTTCTATGCTGGTGACGTTGTCTGCGGCAGCGCTCTACTATGTCTCCCGTACCGCCTCGGAGGCGTACCTCTATCAGCAGGGGCTGTCTTCGGTGTATGCGGCAGAGAGCGGGGCGAATGTGGCGCTCGGGCGGCTGAAGGCGGGAGTGATGGGAAATCAGAGCTTCACGCTCTCGGTGAATGGACGGCGTGTCAAGGTGACGGTGACGGATACGTCGGCATCCCGCACGGAGGGGACGGTGACCTCTACGGCATCGGATGCAGAGGGCGGGTACAAGCGGACGGTGCGGATCACATACACGAGCGAAGAGCATGAGGGACAACGCATCCTCACTGTCACAAACGTGTCGAGCTGACTGGGGACTAAGAGACTAGGAGATTGGAAGACATCAGCGCTTTTGTCTTTCATACCGCCGGTGCTCTATTCGCCCCTTTGGGGGAAGGCTGACGATACGAGGATAGCACCAGCTAAAGATCATTGCAGCACGCATTTTCGTCCTCTTAAATCAAATAATCAAAAATAATTTAGCACTCTATTGACATGAGTGCTAAAAGTGCTATACTATAGTTGTTCAAGGGAGAACCGAAAGGGCTTCCGAAGAAAATTATAAAAAGAAAGAGGTCTTTGATATGCGTAGTTTGATTCCATTTGATGGTCTGTTTGGCAATACGGTTCTGGATCACTTCTTTGATGATGATATGCCGACGGTGTATCAGGATTACACCGCTGTCCCGAAGGTCGATATTGAGGATAAGAAGGATCATTACGAGATCACTTGCGATATGCCGGGGTTCAAGAAGGAAGAGATCCATATTTCTTATGAAAATGGGATCCTGTCTCTGGGTGCAAAGAAGGAAGACAAAAAGGATGCCGATGATACAGAGCATCACTACATCCGCCGCGAACGTGCTTCTGTCTCCTTCAGCCGTCAGTTCACGGTGAAAGGCATCAAGGAGGAAGGCATCAAAGCGGCACTGAAGGATGGCATCCTGACCATCATGCTGCCGAAGGAAGAAGAAAAGAAGGCAGAACCATCGCGTCAGATCACGATAGACTAAGGTCTTTTGAGAGACTCTGATGCGATCGCATAAAAAGCCCCTGATCGGAAATTTTTCCGGTCAGGGGCTTTGTGGTGTATGGGGGCTAGGGCGCTTAAGAGACTAAGAGACTGGGAGGTTGGCTGCGTGAAACGGTACTCCCACATTCAGGGAAGCCAACCCCGCCTCGCTTCGCTCGT
>JAJWRZ010000055.1:0-12116 GCA_021633965.1 Dialister sp. | reverse complement strand
AAGAATGAAATCTGACAACGATTGAATCAGTGTTTCCCTTGATAGACATACGAACCCCTTGCAAAACGAGTCCTGTTTATAAATAAATTATATAAAAAAAGAGGGAATCCATCTATCATCGTACAGTAAAGTTTGTAAAGGGAATGTAAGCAAGCAAAAAGCCATGAGAATCGCCGTTTCTCATGGCTTTTTGCCTGCTTACTCTTTATTTTTACTAATTATCCCATAAAATCAAACCGTTTTATCCTTCAAAAGCTCTTTCGCCATGTGTCTTGCGTGGTCCATCGCGGGAAGGAGCGCCTCTTCCATCCCCGCCGCATAGAGCGTGATTCCCAGATAAAAAGCCATCTCATGGTAGGGTGTCCATTCGTTCTCTTCGGGAAATGCAAGGTCAGACAAGGAAAGCCGCTCCGCAGAAATCTTCCCGCCATGCACGGCGGCCAGAAAGCGCATCCCATCCTGCATGCAGATCGCCGCGCCTTCGAAGCCGCAAGCCCTGATGGCAAGTGCCATACGCCCCATGGCGACCATGTCCATGGTCAGTGCAAGGATCGTAAGAGGCTTCACGGTTCTCTTTCGGATCTCCTCTACCGCCCGGCAAAGAGCTGTCACTCCCTCCCCCTTCACGGAGCCCACAGGAAGAAAACAGATCCCTTTTCCCTCGGCAGCGGCCAAGGAAAGACGCCGGGTCAGCACATCGAGCGTGTCATTTTCATTATACTTCATGCCAGCCTCCGGGAAGCTCTCGAAATGGTATACGGTGCAGCGCTTAAGGAAGCCTCTTCCGGGAGATCCCCGGTCAGCAGCTCCTCACCCGCGCCCTTCCATCTGTGCGATCCGGCGCTTTCGCTCCTCCAGATCTGTCTCACGAAGGCTCTGCACCGTGGTGCCGTAGATGAGTGCGACAGAGATGATATTCATGATGAGCGAGGACCCGCCATAAGAAATGAAGGGCAGCGGGATGCCGGTGACCGGAAAGCAGCCGATGACCATTGCGATATTGACGATGCCCTGCACGGAGATCAGCATGGTGAGTCCGTAGACGAGAAGAGCCGCATAGGTCTCCTTCAGCTTTCTGGCTGCGGAGAATCCCGCAAGAAGAAAAACGAGGTAAAGAAGAAGGACGAAAACAGAGCCTATGAAGCCAAATTCCTGACTGAAAACGGCGTAGGCAAAGTCGGTGTACTGCTCGGGAAGGTAGAGAAATTTCGACATGCCTTCACCGATGCTCTGCCCGAAGAAGCCGCCGGAGCCGACCGCGATGAGGCTCTGCACCGTCTGATAGCCGAGATTTCTTGCATACATGAAAGGATCCCACAGCACGATCACACGATTCATGCGATAGGGCTCTGCAATGACAAGAAGGACAAAAGTGAATACAGCGACACCCACGCCTAAGAAGAGCTCGAAAATCGGAAGCCCTGCCAAAACATAGAGGAGCAGCGGAAAGAGCACGATCATCCCCGCTGTCCCCATGTCCGGCTGTTTCAGGACGAAGAGTGCCATCACGAGCGGCCCATAGAGCGGCAGAAAGTACCAAATCATGGAGCGGAAGGTATTCTCCTTTTTCTTCCTGTCACGAATATGGCAGAGGGGACGGAAAAATCGCTTGATAAGCGTGATTTCCTCTCCTTTCCGTATGCGCTTGGCCAGAAAGGATGCCGCCCAGATCAAGCCGGTCACTTTCGCGACTTCAGACGGCTGGAGAGAGAAGCCCGCGAGCATGATCCAGCGCGTCGCGCCATTCGCCCGATGCCCGGCTACAACAACGAGGAGGAGCAGCACCAGGGTGAATCCGACCCATATGACAGCCCCACCGCGGATGAAGCCCTTCGGCAGCCAAGCCACGACGACGCCGATGGCCAGACTGAGCGCCAAGACCCCGACATGCTTCAAAAAGTGGGTATACGGTCCATCGCCTGCCGCCATATTCATATAGTAGGTGGCATTATAGACATTCATCGCCCCGATGGCGATCAGTATGGCGGCCGCGATGAGCATCCATTTCAGACACTCGGGCACATACTTCGTATCCTTCAGGGACGTCTCGCTACGAGACGACATATGAGGTTCCCCTTTCTGGAAAACTTCTCTTCATATTCTGTCTCCACATCCCCGGGGACGGGAGCGGCATGAAGATCATAGGTCACGTCCGAAAGCTGCCAGCCCATGGCCTCAAATTCTTCGACGGAAAAATCAAAAAGGTCCTTGTTATCCGTCTTGAAGCGGATCTCACCGCCCTCTTTTAAAATGACGGCGTAGCGTTTCAGGAAATCACGATAGGTGAGGCGGCGCTTGGCGTGGCGCTTCTTCGGCCATGGGTCGCTGAAATTGAGATAAATCACATCGACCTCGCCTTCGTCAAAAATATTCAGGATCTCGCTCACATCGCCCAGGATGAGGCGGACATTGTTCACCGGCGGATCCTTCTCCGCGGTCTTCTGCGCGGCATAGTAGATGACACCTTCCTGCACTTCCATGCCGATATAGTTCACATCCGGATGGAGCGCGGCCATACCGGAAATGAACTGGCCTTTGCCCGTGCCGAATTCTACATGGAGCGGCTGCTCCGGGCGAGGAAACTGTGTCGCCCACTTGCCTTTCATATCGGTCGGTTCTTCCAGGAAGAGAATGGAGGTGTAATTTTTGATCGCTTCTTCGATCCATGGTTTACGTCTGAGACGCATGAGTGACTCCTTTCGGGATAGTAAAGTGACTAGGGATTAGGGATTAGGGACTAGGAGTGACTAGTGACTGGTGACTGGCGACTGGCGACTGGCGACTGGTGACTGGAGATTAGACTAAAAGACTGGGAGACATTAGACATTAGACATTAGACATCTGACGTCTGGCATCTGACGTCTGACATCTCCAGCGGGCATCGCCCTATTTATATTCTGCGGCGTTTCATTATTTTTTTGCGCCGCACCACCATTTCGCATTTCTCATTTCTAATTTCTCATTCAAGTGAAGCTTTCAAGCGGAATCAAAGGGCGAACCCTCTAAACCTATTTCTACTGCCCTGCTCCCGCATTCGGTACATCGGGGATCTCTTCTCCCGCGATCTTGACGGGCTGATACCGGCTCCAGTCGAAAGACGGAGCGAAGAGGCGGCGGCGATGGATATCATTGTTCCAGCGCTCGTCCTCTGCTTCCTTGCTGCTTCCGAGCTGCTCGGTATCGTTTCTGACCATGACATTGCCGTACATGGTCATGAGCGTCGTCACGTCTTTATCAAAGTCAGGGGAAAGAATGTCGGACTTTTCATCGTAGCGAGTCGCCGTAAGTCCCATGAGACCCATGAAGGTATCGTAGAGCATGTCATTGGTGAATGGCATATTTCTTCTTTCCCACATAGTCTTCAGGGTGCGCGGGTGGCTCCTCTGGTAGTCATCCGAGGTGTAGATCCAGAAGGGAATGTGTACCATCGTGTAGTCGAACTGGTCTGCATTGTGCCCCGGACGCTCAGTGACCTGCTCGCCATGGTCGGAGAAGTAGAGGACGCTGTCTGCCTTCATGTAGTTCACGGCTTCGTTCATGATGCTTTCGACGACGTAGTCGTTAAAGAGGACGGAGTTGTCATACTCATCATTCATGACGTCAGCCGTCGAGCGTGCCTTTCCCATGCTCTCCGGCCAGTGATAGAACTCGGACGGATAGCGGTCCCAGTAACTGACATGGCTGCCCATGAGGTGGACAACGACGAGCTGGCGGCGGTTCTTCGGATCGACCTTCCGCAGATAGGGGATGAGGGCAGTATCGAAATCCTTCGTCACGACATCTGTGCCGACATACTGGTTGATCCAGTACTGATCATCACAGGCGCTTCCGATCGCACCGATCGGCGTATCCCAGACACCGTAGCGGGACTGGTTTGAGATCCATGTGGTATGGAAACCGGCCTGCCTTGCCATGTCAATGATGGAGTAGGCATCGACCAGCTCCATATCATTGTACTGGTTCTTCTCCGTCAGGGCTTCGGTCAGGACCTGGACGGTCTGTGTATAGCAGGAATAGGCATGATTGAAGAAGGTATAGTGAGAGTCTGCGGCAGCCTCTGTCTGGAAAGGCGTGGTATTTCTGTGATAGCCATAAACACCCATGTGATCGCGCGTCAGAGACTCACCGATGATGAGGACGTAGACACCGTCCGGCGCCGCCTTGAGCTGCGCGGCAAGGACGCGATCCTTGATCGACATGTGGCGGCGCTTCTCCACCATCGTCTGGAAATCGGAGAAGCTGGAAAGCGTCTCGTAGGTCTCATAATACACATGCGCAAGTCGCGTCGCCCCGATGGACAGACAGCAGAGACCGACATTCACAAGGAAGAGCAGTGCCATCGCCCACCACGCCTTTCGGGAAACGGGAAGGCGGCCATTGAAGGAGAAACGGCTGCTGTGGAAGATGAGCCACGCGAGGATGAGGACCGCAAGCGTCCCCAGGATAAGCTCGGCATACGGGATATTCACATCGATATACTCCTTCGTCTCGGCAAGATTCGTCTGCGCGAGCGCCAAAAGCATATTGATGGAGATCAGAGAATGCGTGATGAAGTAGTAGCCCACATACGTGAACTGGATGCCCACATAAAGGAGCATCAGGACGACGCACGCGATGCGCGCGATCATGCGCCATTTCCCCGGCAGGATCCATGCCGCAGAGAGGCAGGAGATGAACAGATAGAGCGGCGCAGAGAGCTCGCCTGACATATCCGACATGTCGAGCACCACGTCCGTCTGCGTCGAAAGGTACGGCACGATGAGTGAGAGCAGCCACAAAAAGCCGATGGTGATCCACAGATGCACGGCTGCCCGCGTCAAGCGGTGCCGGATAAAATAGGCCGTCACAAAACCGACCTGCAGGAAGAGCAGGAAGACCTTCACCTGCGAAGAAAGCTCAAATCCGCCCGGCGCGCCGAAATACCAGGAAAGAAAAAAGGAAAAGCCAAAAGGCACCAGCGTCGCGATCGCCCACCAGATCTTCCAGTGGCCAGGACTATCTGTCTGCTTTATGTCTTTGGATGATTTTGTATCTGTCTGTTTCATTCTGATGACCCTTGTAAAATATTCATGAACAAGAAAATAACTATATTATTTTATCATATATACGAGACTTTTTACTACACGTATTTCAAAAAAAGCCGCCGCCGGTAAGGCAGCAGCTTTTCTTGCAAGTGCCGATCGCTATTCCCATGCATAGAGCCGTACTTTTCTCCATCAACAACGGTTCTCTTCCCGTTATAAGAGATCTTTTCTACTCGGGAATTGCATTCAAAATCCACGTACCCGCCTGCATCGTTTTATGCGTGAGTATCCTATGGCCCGCTGCCTGTTTTACGCCGCGGCCTCCTGGTACAGGAAGCATGCCCAGCAGGATATATCAAGCCTATCCCTTCAAGCCATGCGCCCTCTTCCTCTCCATTTTCGCAGGCCGATAGCCGCAAAGAGGGCGATCAGATTGATCAAGACAATGCAAGGCCCGGTGGGAATGGACAATGCATACGAAAGGGTGATCCCCACCAGAAAGCAGACAAGTCCCACCAGAGTGGATGCCTCGATGGTGGTCAGATACCGATGGCAGATCTGCATCGCCGTGATGGCAGGAAAGACGATCAGACTGGAGATCAAAAGCGCGCCCATCATACGCATGCCGAGCACGATCGTGACTGCCGTCATGAGCGCCAGGACCAGATGATAGAAATGGCTCCGCACCCCGGAAGCGGTGGCAAAGGATTCATCAAAAGTCACAGCAAACAAGGGATGATAAAAGAGAATGTACAGGAGGATGATGATGCTGCCCGCTGTCAAGCTGAGCCATACATCTGCGCTGCTCATCGCCAGGATGCTGCCAAACATGTAATTGGACACATCCGTATTCATCCCTCTGGTGAGAGAAATGGCAAGAACCCCCACGGCCAAAGCACTGCTGCAAAGAAGCGCCGTCGCCGCGTCCCCTTTGATGCGCATGCTTTCCTTCAATTCCAAAAGAAGAAAAGCCGCTGCCATCGTGACAGGGATGGAGATCACCAACGGATCCAGATAAAAAGCATAAGATACCGCCAATGCCGCAAAGCCCACATGGGACAAGCTGTCACCGATCATGGAGTACCGTTTGAGGACAAGGCTGGTCCCCAAAAGCGAAGCACAGATCGAGATCAAGATACCAACCACCAGCGCACGCACCATGAAGGGATACTGCAGCAATTCCAGAATAAGAGACATCACAGGATCCCTCCTTGCCGTATGACTTCGGGATGCGCTTTGAGAAAGTCCTCCGTCTGACCGAAAAACATCTGCTTCCCTTTCGCCAGATACAAAACCTGATGAACCTCATGAAACACGCGGGGCAGATCGTGGGATACCATCATGATGGTCAGTCCCAACTCGTGAATGCATCGTTCCAGCATGGCATACATTTCTTCCGTGATGCGAGGATCCAGCCCGGTCACCGGTTCATCCAGTACCAGCACCTGGCTGCCCGCCGCCAGTGCCCGCGCCAGAAGCACTCTCTGCTGCTGTCCGCCCGACAATTCGCGGAATGCATGATTCTTCAAAGAGGAAAGGGATAGAAACTGCAGCATATGCTCTGCGTAATCCCGATCTACTTTTCTGTACCGATAAGGAAACGAAAGCTGACTCAGCCTGCCGGACAATACGACCTCCCACACACTGGCCGGAAAATCCTTTTTTATGGTCTGCTGCTGCGGCAGGTAGCCCATCCCCTTCTGCGCGTCCGGCAAATGGAGACGGATCTCACCTGACGCCTGTTTTTTGAGCCCCAGGATCCCTTTGATGAGAGTACTTTTACCGGAGCCATTTTCACCGATGATGCCCAGATAGCTTCCTTTTTCTAAAGAAAAATTCACATGCGACAGCACCGGTCTTCCTTCATATGCAAAGGAAAGATCCCGACAATCCAATACGCTCATTTAGTTCAATGCCTCCTTCAAGGTCTTGACATTCTGTCTCATCAGATCCACATAGGTGACGCCGGCGTCAAAATCCTTCTGCGTAACGTTATGAATGGAATTGAGCTGTCTCTCTTTGGCTCCTGTCGCCTCTGCAATGGAGCGGCTCATCTGCTGATTGGACAATTCGATATGGAAGATCACAGGGATCTGATCTGCCTTGACCTTATCGATCAAAAAGGCAATGGTCTTCGGATCGGCTTCCGTATCCTTGGCGCATCCCGGGAACGCCGCATAATATGTCAAACCGTACTCCTTCACAAAGTACAGGAAGGGGAAGCGATCTCCCACGATGATCTCTTTTCTGGCTGCATGATCGATCACATCACGGAAGCTCTGATCCAGATCGGTGATCTCTTTCATATATGCCTCTGCATTCTTCTGATACTCCTCCGCATGCGCACCATCCAGCTTGGAAATAGAAGCATTCAATTTTTTGACGATCTCACTGGCATTGGCAGGAGCAGTCCATACATGCTCATCCATTTCCGGGCCCGCCTCTTTCTCTGCGTCCTCTTCAGGCTGCATGCCTTCCGGATGCTCTTCTTCAGACAGCTTCACGGCATCCATCATCCGAAATACGTTCCCGGGCTTCTTGCCGGTCGCATCCAGTATCTTCCCTAGCCATTCATCAGAGTCACCGCCCGTACAAATGAGAAGGTCACTGTCAGCCACCGCTTTCAGGTCCTTCGGCGAGGGAGAAAAGCTATGGACATCCGTACCGGGTTTCACCAGCATGGTGACTTCGCCATGCTCCTTTACGATATGCCTTGCAAAATCATAACCGGGAAAATTGGTGCAAACGATCTGAAGCTTCTTTTCCGGCGGCGCAGAAGCAGCTGACTTTTGCCCCGACGTGCAGCCTGTCAATGCAACGCCGCCTATCAGGCAAGCGGCAAGCGTCGCTATAAAAAGACCTATTTTTTTCATTTTCATAGTAAGAACTCCTTTACGGTTGGAAGCAGGGATGACATGTGACCGGAGAGTAAAAGGTTTCTTTCCCGCATTGCCTGTGACAGGCAATGCGCTCCGCCATGATCTGGCAGCATACCGCATCCGCAAAATCAATAGCAGCCCCTCCGGCCGCCCCTCTTTCGAAAGCAGAAACTATCATAAGAATTTGCGACACTTTCGCAAATACGAACCCCATTATAATCGCTTCCCGTCCTTCCGTCAACAGATTTGCGAAATTTTCTCAAATTTAAAAGGACCCGAACGGGTCCTTCTTTGTGTAAGAAACAAATTATTTTTCCCGGCATTTTTTGCATAAGCCGTAAATGGTGGTCTGCCCCAAATTCATCTGAAACTCATCATTGCCCGCCAAGGCCTGCGCGAAAGCACGCGCGGTCACATGGTCTACATGGGTCGTCTGACCGCACGAAAGACAGGTCATATGAAGCTCATCCCGGCAGGCATCTGCCCCGACGAACCTATACAATGTTTCTTGTCCATCACTGGCCGCCGATTTCAAGATCAGCCCGGCCTCTGCCAAAGAAGCCAGATTGCGATACACCGCACTGAGACTGATCGCAGACGCTTCGGAGCGATTCAGCAGAGCCTGTATGTCTCTGGCGGAAAAGGAAGCATCCGGATGAGCATTGAAGAATTGAAAAAGACGCTTGCGCTGCGCTGTCATGTACATACCGATCACCTCATTTGTCCTTCATCTTATAGCAGAGACGAAAAAAAAGCAAATGAAGGAGAAAACCATCTGCGAAAGCCATATTTCACAAGTCCCTCACCTGTGATATGATTGACTTCATAAAACAGCAGCCTGTGTAAGAAATGGCAGGCTATTCATTTCCAAAGAGAATCCTATGAGCAGAATCAATCTTACGCAAGGGCCTTTGCTCCCTCAGATGATGGCTTTCGCCATCCCTTACCTCATCGCCTGCTTCCTGCAGACCTTCTACGGCATGGCCGACCTCTTTATCACGGGCCTCTTCAATGGCGCCGCGCCGATCACGGCCGTCTCCATCGGAAGCCAGCTGATGCACATGCTGACCGTCATCATCGTCGGCCTCGCCATGGGGACGACCGTCTCCCTCAGCCGCGCTGTAGGCGGTGGACATCGAGAGGAGGCTTCGCGCTGCATCGGAAACTCGGTGCTGCTCTTTGCTCTCTTCAGCCTCATCGGCACCGTGCTCCTCCTCCTTTCGAGCGATCTTATCCTCTCTTGGCTGAAGACCCCTGCGGAAGCATGGGAGGATACAAGGGCGTACCTTCTCATCTGCTTTGCAGGCATCCCCTTCATCGTCGCCTATAATGTCCTTGCCAGCATCTTCCGCGGACTAGGCGATACAAGGACGCCGATGTACTTCGTCGCCCTCGCCGGTTTCATGAATCTCCTGCTCGACTATATCTTCATCGGCCCCATGGCGATGGGAGCCGCCGGAGCGGCCGCAGCCACCATTCTTTCCGAAGCAGTCTCCGTCCTCCTCTGCCTCCTATATCTCCGTTTCGCAAATCTGGGGCTTTCCCTCACAAGAAAAGACTTCTCCTTCGATGCCCTCCGCATGAGGACGCTCCTTGCCATCGGTCTGCCCATCTCCTGTCAGGACGGGCTCATCCAGATTTCCTTCCTCATTATCACCGCCATCGCGAACAGCCGCGGCGTCGAAGTCGCTGCCGCTGTCGGCATCGTAGAGAAGGTCATCAGCTTCCTCTTCCTCGTCCCCTCTGCCATGCTCTCGACCGTCGCTGCCTTCGCCGCGCAGAATGCAGGCGCTGGAAACGATGAGCGCGGACGGCAGGCGCTCCGCTACGGCATCCGTATATGCATCCTCTTCGGCCTTCTTACGACCCTATTCGTCCACTTCCGCGCCGAGTGGGTCGTCTCCCTCTTCGTCACCCATGAGCCTGAAGTCGTGCGTCTTGGCGGTGAATACTTCCGTACCTATGTCATCGACTGCATCTTTGCCGGTATCCACTTCTGCTTCTCTGGATATTTCTCTGCCTATGGGAAATCGATCTACTCCTTCCTGCACAATATGATCTCGATCGTCACCGTCCGCGTCCCCGGCACCTACCTCGCCATCCTCCTCTTCCCCGAGACACTGTCTCCGATGGGCCTTGCTGCACCGATGGGCTCCCTTCTCTCCGCCATCATATGCATGGGGCTCTATCATTGGAAATTCAAAAGATCCGCCGACCGGAGATCGGATTAGAGAGCGGGAGACCTCTTTTCTCGGAGAGCAGCCTTTCCCTCAAGATCCCGCGTGGCCTTAAGTCCACCACGCAAAAAAGCACCGACACTTGCCGGTGCTTTTTGCTTGCCATTTCTTAGGGAAACGCTGATTAAATCGCAGAATTCGATTTCACATGTATTTTCATGCAATGCTTCGTCATACTCCTCCTTAAATAGCTCGCTATTCGCGTCGGAGTATTCCTTGCATTGCATGAAAATATAAGAGTAAAATCGAATAACTATTTAATCAGTGTTTCCCTAGTTTGTCAGGCTGCGGAGCGGAGCGGGGATCTTGCCGCCTCTTGCTACGAATTCGTCTGCCTTGAACTTGCTGATCCCCATGACAGGTGCATAGCCCATGAGGCCGCCGAACTGGACCATGTCGCCCGGCTTCTTGCCCGGTACCGGGATGAGACGGGTAGCGGTGGTCTTGTTATTGATCATACCGATCGCTGCTTCATCGGCAAGGATCGCAGAAAGGGTGGATGCGCTGGTATCACCCGGGACAGCGATCATATCAAGGCCGACAGAGCAGACGCAGGTCATGGCTTCCAGCTTCTCCAGGCACAGGCTGCCTCTCTGGACGGCTTCGATCATGCCGAGGTCTTCACTGACCGGGATGAAAGCGCCGGAAAGTCCGCCGACGCTCGAAGAGGCCATGAGACCGCCCTTCTTGACCGCATCATTGAGGAGCGCGAGAGCCGCCGTGGTGCCGGGACCGCCGCAGCTCTCAAGACCCATTTCTTCAAGGACTGCTGCGACACTGTCACCGACAGCCGAGGTCGGAGCCAGCGAAAGGTCGATGATGCCGAAAGGCGCATGGAGACGCTCTGTCGCTGCTTCTGCGACAAGCTGGCCGAGACGCGTGATCATGAATGCCGTATTCTTGATCGTTTTGGCCACGACTTCGAAGGGCGCGCCCTTCACATCCTCGAGCGCACGCTTCACAACGCCCGGGCCGGAGACGCCGACATGGATCGCGGTATCTCCCTGCGTCACACCGTGAAAAGCGCCGGCCATGAAGGGATTATCTTCGACCGCATTACAGAATTCGACGAGCTTCGTGCATCCATAGGCGTCCTGGTCCTTCGTGAGCTCTGCCGTTTCCTTCACGACCTCGCCCATGCGCTTCACCGCATCCATATTGATGCCAGCCTTGGTCGAACCGATAGCGACCGAGCTGCAGATGCTCTTTGTCGCAGCGAGTGCCTCCGGAATGGAGTCGATGAGCTTCTTGTCCGAAGCACTCATGCCGCGATCGACGAGTGCGGAGAAGCCACCCAGGATGTCGACGCCGACAGTGTCAGCTGCGCGCTGCAGTGTCTCTGCGATCGGCACATAGCTGGAAGTCGTAAGCCCGCCCGCCACCAAAGAGATCGGCGTCACCGAGATGCGGCGGTTGATGATCGGCACACCGTATTCTCTGGAAATGTCATGGGTGACCTCGGTGAGATGCTCTGCCTTCCGGCAGATGGTATCGTAGATCTTGTCGCAAAGGGTCTTCTCATCATCGGATACGCAGGAAAGGAGAGAGATCCCCATGGTAACGGTACGCACATCGAGCTTGTTTTGGTCAAACATGCGCTCCGTTGCCAGAATGTCTTCTATATCAAGCATGGTGTCTCCTTTCAGATGCGGTGCATAGCATAGAAAATGTCAGCGAGCTGGACACGGATCTCTACCCCCAGTGCTTCGCCCTGTTTCCCCATATGGTCCTGGATCTCCTTTAAGGAATATGCGGCGTTCTCCATATCGCACATCAGAATCATATCGAAGATCCCGTCCACGATGGTCTGGGAAATATCAAGAATATTCACGTTCTCTTCCGCCAGCTGTTTTGCTACACCGGCGACGATGCCGACACGGTCAGCACCAATAACAGTCACAACAATTTTCTTCATCAGGTTTCATCCTTTCCTTCTTTGCTTGCAACAGCTGCCCACGTGGCATTGCCTTTATTAT
>JAJWRZ010000054.1:0-12162 GCA_021633965.1 Dialister sp. | reverse complement strand
TGGACGCTGGAAATGTTTTGCGTACAGCCGATCCGCATCTATGCGGGGGTAGAAATCTGCCAGATCTATTTCCATACCGTTTTGGGAGAGGCAGACCGATATGACAGCGGAAAATATCAGAATAATCAAGGAATTCAGCCAAGCCTACTTTACAAAGACTTTGAAAAGTAGTATGATAATACCAACTTAATAACACTTGGAGCAAAGAAGCTGCAGCATGACAGGAGAGTTTTCTCTTTGTCTGCTGCTTTTTTTGTACTTTGCTCCGGTGCGGGAGTGCTTTTGAGAGTTCAAGGTATTTGCAT
This sequence comes from Dialister sp., assembly GCA_021633965.1. Classification (GTDB taxonomy): domain Bacteria; phylum Bacillota; class Negativicutes; order Veillonellales; family Dialisteraceae; genus Dialister. The sequence continues at coordinate 11,857 of JAJWRZ010000054.1, read as the reverse complement.
TTTTTTGAATATTATTTCATTTTGCGGATGGAGTCTCGGAAGGCATCCTGTTTTTTGGGAAAGCATAAGAGTGGAATTCATCTCATGGAGGACATGCTTTCCACTTGGGGGAGACGTAGGAGGTCGACTATTATGAAAAAAGCAATGAAGAAAATGATCATGGCAGGTGCTCTTTGCATCGCAGGTGCAGCTCTGATTGCAGGCTGCGGCGATTCCGGTTCTTCAGCAGGCGGCGGAAAACAGTTCCTGAACATCGCTACCGGCGGTACTGCTGGTACCTATTACCCGCTGGGCGGTGCGCTCGCTGAGCTGCTGAATCAGAATATCAAAGGCATGAATGCATCCGCACAGTCTACCGGTGCATCCGTAGCCAATGTCAATATGCTGAAAGACGGCTCCGTCGACATCGCTTTCATCCAGAATGATATCGCTTACTATGCAGCCAACGGCAAGGAAATGTTCAAGGACAACAAGGTAGAAAACATCCGCGGTATCGCTGCACTCTATCCGGAAACTGTCCAGTTCGTCACCACCGCTGACAAAGGCATCAAATCCATCGCTGACCTTAAGGGCAAAAAGGTCGCTGTCGGTGCTTCCGGCTCCGGCGCAGAAGCCAATGCCCGTCAGATCCTCGGTGCATATGGTCTGACCTATGATGATATCGATGCACAGTACCTCTCCTTCGGCGAAGCTGCTGATGCACTGAAGGATGGCAATGTCGATGTCGGCGTCGTCGTCGCAGGCTTCCCGACCGCAGCGATCCAGGATCTGGCTGCCAATAAATCCGCAGCACTGGTCAATATCGATGCAGAACATGCGGACAAGCTGATGAAGCAGTATCCATACTTCACCAAGATCACCGTACCGAAGGGCACCTATCCTGGACAGGAAGAAGATGTCAACACCGTAGCCGTGAAATGCGTCATCGTTACCACCGATAAACTCTCTGATGATCTCGGCGAACAGATCGTCAAAGCCATCTACGAACACCTTGACCGCATGAAAGCTGCTCATGCTGTCGGCAAGTACATCACCAAGGATACCGCTCTGGAAGGCATGTCTATCAAGATGAATGCCGGCGCTGAAAAGTATCTGAAAGCGAAATAAGCTGGCGGTCATCCGGCATCATGCAGAAGCCTCTAAGGCTAAGCGGGTTTTGTACATTGAACGGGGAAGGAGCGATGTACCTTCCGCATAGCAGCCGCGCAGCCTCTGGCATGGCAAGCATGTGACGTATTCAAGTTCAATCCATATCGAAACACTGATCTGATCAGCGCTTTCCCTTATAGGAAGGAGGGAGAACGGGCTCATCTAAGGAGTCCGTTCTCACTTTCATTTCATGAAGAAAAAGAAAAACGGGAAATTAGAAACTATACTTATCGTTTTTGGGATGATCATCTGTGTGATAGTGACCGTGGGAGGCTGGTTTGTTCGTCAGGACTATCTTTTCGGACAGACAGCAGACGGATTCATCATCAGGCAGCGGGTGCGTCCGGGTACACCGGTGACACTGGTGTACAGGCATTCGGTCCAGAAGACGATGATTCACGAGTACCTTGAAGTCAATGACATGGCGACGGGGCTCGTACTGAAATCTACCAAATACCAATCCATGGGGGTAGGACTTCCTTTCTCCAAAGAAGATGGCGATTTCCGCGAAGAAGACGGCTGGTTTATTCTGGATAACATGAACCGTCCCTATCCGGAACTCTCGATCCGTAACGGCGTGACGAATGAAGAAAAGGTCTATGTCGGAGATACGGAGTATGACCTCGCAAGCCTTATGCCTTTGGGAAAGGAACTTCATCTGTATGTAGCACCGCTGTACCAGGTGCTGTATAAGAAAAAAGAAATTAGGAGTTGATACAATTGGCTGATTTAGAGAAAAAGAACGTGCAGGCTGAAGGCGTTTCTGAAAATGGAGAAATGTCTGAGGAGCTGCAGAAGAAGCTAAAAGAGCTGGATAAAGAGTCAAATACAGCGGAATACAAAGGCATCTGTGCCAAAGTCATCGCAGTCATCTGTATTTGCTTCTCGCTCTTCCAGATCTATACCGGGTTTTTCGGCGCACTGGATGCGATGATCCAGCGCTGCGTCCACCTGTCCTTCGGTATCTGCCTCGTCTATCTTCTCTGCCCGACGAAGAAAGCCTGGGTCAAGGAGGGGCGTTTCCATCCGATCGATGTGGCACTTGCCGTCCTTGCGATGATCCCCCCCATTTACATTCTTGTGAACTACCAGCAGCTCATCCTGCGCGCCGGCACCGTCACTCCGACGGATACCGTGATCGGGGTGCTTGGCATCGTGATGATCATCGAAGCGGCTCGCCGTATCGTAGGTCTTCCGATCGTCATTGTTGTCTGCTGCTTCCTTGCGTATGGGTTCTTCGGACCGTACCTCCCCGGGCCGCTCGCACATCGCGGGCTCACCATCAAGCAGATGGTCGGACACCTCTTCTTCACAACAGAGGGCGTCTTTGGCATCCCGATGGGCGTTTCCTCCACCTTCATTTTCCTCTTCATCCTTTTCGGTGCGTATCTGGAAAAGACAGGTCTTGGGAAATTCTTCATCGATATCGCCAATGCCATCGCTGGCTGGGCATCCGGCGGACCGGCTAAGGTCGCTGTCATTTCCTCGGCTCTGCAGGGGACGATCTCCGGTTCCTCGGTAGCGAACGTCGTAGGCTCCGGCTCCTTCACCATCCCGATGATGAAGAAACTGGGCTATCACAAGAATTTCGCCGGCGCCGTAGAAGCAGCCGCTTCTACCGGCGGACAGCTGATGCCACCGATCATGGGCGCAGCCGCTTTCCTGATGGCGGAATTCGTCGGTATCCCCTATATGGAAGTCGTCAAGGCTGCCATCGTTCCTGCTATTCTCTACTTCATTGGCGTTTTCCTCGGGGTACATTTCGAGGCGAAAAAGAATAACCTGCAGGGCACACCGAGAAGCGAGCTCCCGCCATGGGGCAAGATCCTGAAAGAAGAAGGGCATCTGGCCATTCCGCTGATCGCCATCATCGGTCTTTTGGCTTCCGGCTACACCCCGATGAAAGCGGCGCTTGCCGGTATCTTCATTTCCATCGCTTCTGCCATGCTTCGTGCGAATACCCGCATGAGCATCTCTGATATCGTTGACGGTCTCATCAAAGGTGCGCGAGGTGCGCTCGGCGTCCTGATCGCGTGCTCGTCCGCAGGTATGATCATCGGCATCGTCACCAAGACAGGTGTCGGTCTGAAACTGGCTTCGGCTCTTGTCGATATCGCCGCAGGCAACTTCATCCTGCTTCTCTTCTGCACCATGATCACCTCGCTGATCCTCGGTATGGGCGTACCGACCACGGCGAACTACGTCATCACTTCGACCATCGCGGCTCCGGCTCTGATCTCCCTCGGTGTGCCGATCCTGGCTGCGCATATGTTTGTTTTCTACTTCGGCATCATCGCCGATATCACCCCGCCAGTTGCGCTGGCTGCTTTCGCAGGCTCTGCGATCTCCGGCGGTGATCCCTTGAAGACGGGTGTCAATGCGTCGAAGCTCGGCATTGCGGCCTTCATTATCCCATATGTCTTTGTCCTTTCCCCTGAAATCCTGGGCATCAATGCGACACTCTTCTCCGTCACGGAAACCACCATTACCGCGCTTATCGGTATGGTCGGCGTCTCGGGTGCCATGATCGGTCAGCTCTATTGCAAGGCGAATATTCTGGAGCGTCTTCTCCTTCTGGCGGGCGGTCTCTGCCTCATCGATCCGACCATTTTGACCGACATCATCGGCATTGCCGTACTGGGCGGCGTCTTCGCTATGCAGTATTTCAGAAGCAAAAAGAGCAAGTAAGCCATGCACGAAAGCCCCTCTAAAGATTCACGGGGCAGAAGCAGATGCCTTATTTGTTTTGATGAACGGGCAGCCAAGTAGAGAAACTTGGCTGCCCGTTTTTGCGTGAGAAAAAGAGTGAAATACAGATTGCCTCGAAGGATCCAATTTTATAAGGTGCTTGATCCATTTTCCTCATACCGGTCTTCAGCCGTTCAAGTTGGTGCATCTTTTGGCGGAGTATTTTGCTTTTTGCAGTCTGCTGGCAGGACGCATATAATAATAGGTAAGAGCATGCACATGAACGCATTTCTGAGGAGGAGATCATGCATATTTCATCCATGACCATTGATAACTACCGCACCTTCCGCCATGTCGTCTTTCAATTTGACAGACAGGTGAACTATATGGTGGGGGATAACAATATCGGTAAGAGCAATTTCCTTTGCCTCTTGAAATGGATCAGCCATGGGTATGGATTCCGTGAAGGCGATTTCCTTGATGCAGACCATCCCATCGAGATACGGCTGGCGCTTGCCGAAGAGGCGGGAGGGGAGACCGCAGAGCTCTATCTGGTGCAGGCGGTGCAGGAAGTGGTGCCACGTCTCTTTGATCAGGCGAGCGGGCGGCAGCTGCCCTTGGAGTACCTGCGATGCCTTTTTTATATTGATTTTTCCCTGTGCGAGATGCCGCGCAGGATGATGGCTCATGCATCGATGGGAGAGCTGCTTTCTCTTTTGCAGCATTATTTCACGGAGTCCCCGGCAGTTATTTCTGAGGTGGAGACGATGTTTAGAGAGAAGGGGATCGGGATTTCCCTGCCGAAGGAGCATCCATCGCAGGCGGCGCTCTCACTGCTTGAGACGCTGTTTGGGGAAAGGGGAGATGGTTCTTCGTACCAGCGTACGGCTTGTCTGATGGCGCGGACGGCGCTTGTCCTGCTGATGCAGATGATGAAGAAAAAGGCAAGCCGCGCCATTTCCTTCGAACACATGGTGACGACGGATGCGAAGGGACGGCGCTTCTTATCGCTGCTCGTCAGTGTAGATGAGCCGGAGCTCCATCTCCACCCTTACCTGCAGCGGGCGATGCTTTCTTTCTGTCACATGATCCTGTCGAATGAGGAGCCGTTTTTTTTAAAGCTCGTGCAGACGCTTCTGGGGGTCGATGGGCTTTCGGGACAGCTCTTTGTCGTGACGCATTCGACAGATGCGCTGGTGAATGATTACCGGCAGATCATCCGCCTCTACTGGGATGAGAAGAAGCTGGTGCAGGCCGCCTGCGGTGCCTCATTTCATTTTGACAGGGAAATCGAGAAGCACCTCATCATGCATTTCCCGGAGGTGAAGGAAGCGCTCTATGCGAGGGCGGCGGTTCTTGTCGAGGGCGAGACAGAGTATGGTTCCTTTGCTGGATTTGCAAAGACGCTGGGGATCCGCTTCGACCACTATGGCATCTGCCTCATCAATGCGAGGGGTGAAAGCTCGATCTCAAAGATCGCTTCCCTCATCCGCCGCTTCCATGTGCCTGTCGTCTCGCTCTATGATCGCGATGTGATGGGGGAACACAAAAAGAGTGCGGGTGTCTTCTATACGGACTATATCTGCTATGAAATGGATGTCGTGAAGGCATGCCTTTCCCGGAATGGCCGACGTCTTTTAGATGCGGTCATCGCAGATATTACGGAGGGGGGAAATCTTGTGAGTTCAGCGCTTGTCAAAAAAGCAGGCGCAAAGCTCGCCATCCCAAAGGGCTACTATCCACCAAGGAAATTGTCGAATATCAATCCCAGAGATGAGAAAGCGCTGGAGTTTTATTACTTTGCATGGCTTTATGGGAATAAAGGCGTCATCATCGGGCGCTCGCTCGCCGACCATCTGGGAAAGGATTTCATCCCGCCCGCTTTCGCTCAAGTGATTCTGGCGGCGGTGGGAGCGAGTGAGAAGTAGAGGGTATAGATTGCGTTTCCCTAGCGATCGCGAGGAGCGATCGAATCAGTGCTTTCTTAACCTCAAGCTCTTTTCATAATAAAAATTTAATACCCTTATGCTATTGAAAAAGTGTGAATTACCCTTTATGATTATAGGGATAACTATTTATCATAGAATCCCATTCTATGCGTTGATTCAAGGAGGCCGGCATGAGCACGATTTCACTACAAGGCCGCAGTGTTCTTGGGCTAGCTGATTTCACAGCCGAAGAGATTGAGCGGATCTTAGAAGTAGCAGCACAGATGAAAAAAATTGTGTTATCTGACAATAAGAAAAAAGATTTCCTGAAAGGCAAATCTATCGTAACAGTGTTTTCCGAAGCATCTACCAGAACTCGTAGTTCTTTCGAGCTTGCCGGTAAATATTTGGGAGCCGACGTGATCAACATTACAAAGAGTGGCAGCTCGATGACGAAGGGTGAAAGTATGCGAGACACATTGCTGACCGTTTCCGCGATGGGAGTGGATGCAGTGGTCATTCGTGATTCTTCTGAAGGGGCTGCTCTTTTTGCGTCCAAGGTCATGAGCCCTAAGGTGAAGGTGCCGGTCGTGCTGAATGCAGGCGATGGCGCCCATGCGCATCCGAGCCAGGCACTTTTGGAGCTCTTCACCATGAAGGAAGCAGGAAAGAAGATCAAAGGGATGAAGTATGTGATCATCGGTGACGTGCTGCATTCCCGCGTCGCAAGAAGCGATATCATAGGTTTCACAAAGCTGGGAGCCGAAGTGCATCTGGTGGGACCGCGTACACTGGTCCCGAAGGAACTGGAAGCGATGGGCTGCATCGTGGATGATGATCTGGAGACGGCTTTGAAGGATGCGGATGCGATCAATATCCTCCGTATCCAGCTCGAAAGAGCGGCTGGCGGATTCATCCCGACGACCCGTGAATATGCACGCCTTTTCGGTATCAATCAGAAGCGCCTTGCACTTTGCAAGCCGGATGTGGCAGTGATCCATCCGGGCCCGATGAACAGAGGCATTGAAATCGGTTATGATGTAGCCTACGATGAAGCATCCTGGATTCAGGAAGAAGTCAGAAATGGCGTAGCTGTCCGTATGGCTTTGGAATATTTGACACTGACGGAGGGGAAAGACATTGATGCTCTTAATTAAGAATGGTACCATCGTAAACCCGGCCAAGCACCAGCATGAAGTGACAAATATCCTGGTGGAAGATGGGAAGATCAAGGAAATCGGCCAGAATGTCAGCGCGGCTGGCAAAGAGGTAGAAGAAATCGATGCAAAGGGACTTTTCGTCACACCGGGCCTCATCGATATGCATGTCCATCTGCGTGAACCGGGACAGGAAGCCAAGGAAGATATTTATACAGGCACACAGGCAGCCGCTGCCGGCGGCGTGACCCGTGTCGCGACTATGGCGAATACGAAGCCTGTCATCGACAATGCGGCGGTTTTGCGTGATGTGAAGCACCGCATAGCTGAGGCTGGTGTCGTGAAGGTTTCCGTGATCGGCTCGATCTCCAAGGATCTCGAAGGCAAGCAGCTCTCGGAAATGGGGGATATGGCAGCGGATGGCGCTGTCGCTTTCTCGGATGACGGACACTATGTAGAAAGTGCGAATTTCATGCGCCGTGCCATGGAGTACGCGGATCAGCTCGGTAAGATGGTCATCGACCATGCGGAAGATATGACGATGTGCGGACACGGCTTCATGAATGAAGGCAAGGTCTCCTATGCGATGGGCGTCACCGGACGTCCGGCGACAGGGGAAAATATCGCAGTCGCTCGCGACCTGCTCCTTTCGGAGCTGACCGGCTGTCATATCCACATCGCGCATGTATCGAGCGGCAAGGCCGTCGATCTGATCCGCGAGGCCAAGGTGAAGGGTGTGAACTGCTCGACAGAAGTCACCGCGCAGCACCTCTATTTCACCGACGAATGGCTGAAGCACTATGAAGCGGCTTTCAAAATGGCGCCGCCGCTGCGCACGGACGAAGACAGAAAAGCACTGATCGAAGGGCTGAAGGATGGCACCATCGATGCCATCATGACGGACCATGCTCCGCACTGCAATGAAGAAAAGGATGTTCCCTTCAACTGTGCGCCGAACGGCATCGCAGGTCTTGAGACATCTCTCGCCTCGACGCTGACGGTACTCTACCATCAGGAGGGCTTCACCATCGACAAGATCGTCGAGCTGATGAGTGTGAACCCGGCAAAGCTCCTCGGCATCGAAGGCGGCGTCCTGACAGAAGGCGCTCCGGCAGATATTACGCTGATCGATCCGGATAAAGAATGGACTGTCCACGGACAGGATCTCTATACGAAATCCCTCTTCACTCCTTATGAAGGGCTGACGCTGAAAGGCAAAGCGGTCATGACCATCGTGGATGGAGAGATTGTCATGAAAGAAGGAAAGGTGCTCAAATGAAAGGCCTCTTGATTTTGGAAAACGGTGCCCGTTTCGAAGGCGACCTCTTAGGCTCTGTCGAAGGGCTGGGGGAACTGGTCTTCAATACCGGCATGACAGGCTATCAGGAATGTTTCACAGATCCGTCCTATGAAGGGCAGATCCTCACCCTGACCTACCCGCTCATCGGTAACTATGGCGCGAATGATCTTTTCATGCAGAATAGAAAGCCGGCAGCAGCAGGCTTCGTCCTTGACCAGATCGCAGAGCATCCGTCGAACTGGGAATGCAAAGAAAAGATCACCGATTTCATCGAAAGATACCATGTACCCTGCCTTTACAATGTCGATACCCGTGCCGTGACACGCATGGTCCGTACCCAGGGCGTCATGAAAGCGATCATCGTTTCGGCAGACAGAAGCGATGCATTCATCGCCGAAGAACTTGCAAAGCCGCTCCACAGAGATCAGGTAGAGCGTGTGACGACCGACTATCCCTATACCTATGGTGACGGGAAATATCAGGTCTCCCTTCTCGACTGCGGCCTGAAAAAGAATATCCTCGTCTCGCTTGCGGCCAATGACTGCACCGTCCATGTCTTCCCGGCGCATACGTCTGCCGAAGAGTTGCTGGCAGGAAATCCGGACGGCATCTTCCTCTCTCCTGGACCAGGGGACCCGCAGGATGTGCCATTCGTTGTAGAGACCGTCAAGAAGCTCATCGGAAAGAAACCGATCTTCGGTATCTGCCTCGGTATCCAGATGCTGGCGACCGCACTCGGTGGCCACACCTTCAAGCTGCCATTCGGCCACCGCGGAGCGAACCATCCGGTCAAAGACCTTCGCACCGGCCGCGTCTATATCACCAGCCAGAACCATGGCTATGCGATTTCTGATGAAGACCTCCCGGAATGCATCGAAGTCACCCACAGAAGCGTCAATGACGGAACCATCGAAGGCATCCGTCACAAGACCCTTCCGATCCAGGCTGTCCAGTACCATCCGGAAGCCTCCCCGGGACCGAAGGATAATTTCTATCTCTTCACCGAATTTACCAAGGCCATGGAGGAATTCAAAAAATGATCAATAAAGACGTGAAGAAAGTCCTCGTCATCGGCAGCGGCCCGATCGTCATCGGCCAGGCTGCGGAATTTGACTATGCCGGTACCCAGGCCTGCCGCTCCCTTCGTGAAGAAGGTGTCGAAGTCGTCCTGGTGAACAGCAACCCGTCCACCATCATGACGGACGTGGATATCGCTGACCGTGTCTATATCGAACCGATCACTCTGCCATTCGTGACAGAAGTCATCAAGAAAGAACGCCCGGATGCCCTGCTCGCGACACTGGGCGGGCAGGTCGGCCTCAATATGGCTGTACAGCTCTCTGATGCCGGCATCCTGGACCAGTACGGCGTGAAGCTCTTGGGCTCTTCTCTCCATGCGATCAAGCATGCGGAAGACCGTGAACTCTTCAAGGATGCGATGGAAGAAATCCATCAGCCAGTCCCGGAATCTGAAATTTTCGAAGAACTGGAACCAGCCATCGCCTTTGCTGACCGGATCGGCTACCCGGTCATCATCCGTCCGGCTTACACCTTAGGCGGCACCGGCGGCGGCATCGCACATGATCGCTACGAAATGGAAGAGATCGCGAACCGTGGCATCAAGCTGTCCCCAATCAATCAGATCCTCGTAGAACGCAGCATTGCCGGCTGGAAAGAAGTCGAATTCGAAGTCATGCGCGACAGTGCGGATAACTGCATCATCGTCTGCGCCATGGAAAATATCGACCCGGTCGGCGTCCACACCGGCGACTCCATCGTCGTCGCTCCGACCCAGACGCTGACCGACGGCCAGTACCAGATGCTCCGTACCGCATCTCTCGACATCATCCGCTACCTCAAGATCGAAGGCGGCTGCAATGTCCAGTACGGCCTTGATACCAAGACGAACCAGTACTACGTCATCGAAGTGAATCCGCGTGTCAGCCGTTCCTCCGCGCTCGCCTCGAAAGCCACCGGCTACCCGATCGCGAAAGTCGCAGCGAAGATCGCCCTCGGCCTGCACCTTGATGAGATCACCAATGCCATCACCGGCAATACGAAAGCCTGCTTCGAACCATCCATCGACTATGTCGTATGCAAATTCCCGCGCTGGCCATTCGAAAAATTCACCCTCGCTGACCGCGCCATCGGCACCCAGATGAAAGCGACCGGCGAAGTTATGGCACTCGACCGCACGCTCGAAGGCTCTCTCCTGAAAGCCCTCCGCTCGCTGGAAGTCGGGGAAGGCTACCTGCACCTGAAGAAACTCGACGGACAGTCCCTCTATGATATCCGCTGCCTGCTCTCCCGCATCGACAACGAAAGAATCTTCGTCCTTGCCGAAGCCCTTCGCCGCGGCATCGAACCGGAAGAGATCAACCGCATCACCAAGATCGACCTCTTCTTTATTTACAAGATCCAGAACATCATCAAGATGGAACGCCGCCTCATGAAGGAAGGCCTCACCGAAGAGACACTGAAAGCGGCAAAACGCATCCAGATGCCGGATGAAGCCATTGCACACTTCGCTGAAGTCACCCCGAAAGACGTCGAAAACTTCAAGAAGAAACTGGATTTCCATCCGGACTTCAAGATGGTCGATACCTGTGCGGCAGAATTTGAAGCGCACACCCCGTACTACTACTCCACCTACGGCGCAGAAGACGAAGTGAAGCCGCAGGGCAAGGGCTCTGTCGTCGTCTTCGGCTCCGGCCCGATCCGCATCGGTCAGGGCATCGAATTCGACTACTGCTCCGTACATGCCTCCTGGGCACTGCGCAAGGCAGGGAAGAAATCCATCGTCATCAACAACAACCCGGAAACCGTTTCCACCGACTTCGATACCTCCGACTCTCTCTACTTCGAACCACTGACCGAGCAGGACGTTCTCGAAATCATCGACAAAGAAAAACCGGAAGGCGTCATCTGCCAGTTCGGCGGACAGACCGCCATCAACCTGGCGACCCCGATGGCCAAGCGCGGCATCCGCATCATCGGCTCCTCGAATGAATCCATCGATATGGCCGAAGACCGCGAACGCTTCGATACCCTGATGGGACAGCTCGGTATCGCGCGCCCGAAGGGCTGCCTCGTCGAGTCCGTCGAAGAAGCGATGGCAAAGACAGAAGAGCTGGAATACCCGCTCATCGTCCGCCCGAGCTACGTCCTTGGGGGCCGCGCGATGCAGATCGTTTACGATCAGGCAGAACTTCGCCAGTACCTGAAAGAAGCCGTTGTTGCATCCCATGAACATCCTGTCCTCATCGACCAGTACATGGTCGGCCGTGAAGTCGAAGTCGATGCCATTTCCGATGGCAATGACGTCTGCATCCCGGGTATCATGGAACAGATCGAACGCTCCGGCGTCCACTCCGGCGACTCCATCGCTGTCTACCCGCCGCAGCACCTCTCGCAGGAGATCATCGAGACACTGACCGATTACACCAGAGAGATCGCCAAAGCCATGAACGTCAAGGGCCTTGTGAATATCCAGTTCATCGTGGTCAAAGATAAAGTCTATGTCATCGAAGTCAATCCGAGAGACAGCCGTACCGAACCATTCATGAGCAAGAACACCGGCATCAATATGGTCGAATACGCGACCCGCGTCGCGCCCGGCGACAGCGTCAAAGACA
>JAJWRZ010000053.1:0-12225 GCA_021633965.1 Dialister sp. | reverse complement strand
ATATGGATTTTTATACATAGCTTCGTCATCATCTTCCTTAAATAGCTCGCTATTCGCGTCAGATGATTCCTTGCTCTGCATAAAAATCCAAGAATGAAATCAGACAACGATTTAATCAGTGTTTCCTTAGGGCGTTACCCGAAAATGACACTCTTTCTGTTCGCCAGTCACTCCTGATCCCCAGCTACCAGTCACTAGCCACTAGTCCTTCTCACAAATCTCGTCCACATACCTTTCGATCGACTCTGCCATTTCCGTGCGATCGACCACATCTGTGAATCGTTTCTCTCTGCTTTCAAGCTCGCCGAGCTGTCTGGGGATCGCGATGCCCGTCTTTTCTGCGATCATACGAAGGGTATCATACGGATCATCCTTCGGCGTAAGACCGAGTGACTTTGCCACGATACCGGGGAATTTATAGGGATGCGCGGTAGAAACGATAACGGTATGGGTATGACGCGGGATCTCTCCCTTTCTCTTCATCTCATCATAGACTGCATAGGCGACAGCCGTATGCGGATCCATGAGGTAGTCATACTTGTCGTAGACATTCGTCATCGCTTCTTCCATGGCCTTTGGCGATGCCCAGCCGCCCTTCATCTCGCCAGTGACCTTTTCCATGGCCTCCTTCGAGAGGGAGTAAATGCCGGTGTCTTTCAACGCCTGCATATCAGCAGCCACAGTTTCCTTCGAGCCGGTCATGAAGTACAGGAAGCGCTCAAAATTCGAAGAAATCAGGATATCCATCGATGGAGCTTCGGTCAGGTGGAAATCGCGGTTGATATCGTAGGTGCCCGTCTTGAAGAAATCGGCAAGGACCTTGTTTTCATTGGAGGCGCAGATGAGCTCGCCGATCGGCGTACCGATCTGTTTGGCGATCCATGCCGCCAGGATATTTCCGAAATTCCCTGTCGGAACGACGACATTGAAGGTCTCCTTCGGCCCGATGGAGTTCTGTTTCAAAAGTGAGAGCCACATCCAGACATAGTACACCACCTGCGGGAAAAGGCGTCCGATATTGATAGAGTTCGCACTGGAGAAAAGCACGCCCTTCTCTGCAGATCTCTCGCGCAGCTCACTGCCGAAGACTTTTTTCAGCGTACCCTGCGCGTCGTCGAAATTGCCTTCGATGCCGACGACCTTCACATTATTTCCGAGCTGCTTCTGCATCTGATCCTGCTGCAGCGGGCTGACACCGTGAGACGGGTAGAAGACCATGATGTGTACCCCCGGCACGTCGCGGAAGCCTTCAAGCGCCGCTTTGCCGGTATCTCCGGAGGTCGCAGTCAGGATCAGCACCTCCTTGCCATCCTTCTGCTGCTTCTTGGCATACACCAGAAGGTACGGGAAGAGAGAGAGGGCAAGATCTTTGAATGCACAGGTCCTGCCATGGAACATCTCTGCCATGGAGAAGGACTCCGACATCGTCTTCACCGGCACGATCTCCGGTGTCTCGAATGTCCCGGTGTATGCATCATGCGTCAGTTTCTTCATATCCTCTTCCGGGATATCGGTGAAGAAATGGGACAGCACATAAGCCGCCAGCTCTTCATAAGAAAGATGCATCAGATCATCAGCTGCCAGAAAAGGCGCTGGCAACTCCGATGGCACATAGAGCCCGCCGTCACTCGCCAGCCCTTTCACCAGCGCTTCCAGTGCGGTCACGGTCTCACTGCTTCTTGTACTTCTATATTTCATAGGACACCTCCATGCCGTTGAATATATCTATTATTTTACCATAGGTAAGAGCGGGATGCTATATAGGGTCAGACCCGCCGCAGTCGATTCGCCCATGGATCTCCCAAAAGAGGTTCTGCAGGTCCTATAGGCTGTCCTGCATCTTCAGCGGGATGTTCGGCGCATCATCCAAGAATCACCGTACCCCTTCTGATTTCTCATGCAAAAACCCCGCCGCGGGAAATCTCCTGCAGCGAGGTCCCATTCCCTCACCCTACATAGCCCAGCCAGTGCCAATACGTGGCCGAGAAGACGAGGATCATCACATACGCAGCGATGGTGAACGGAATGCCTGTCTTTAAAAAATCCTTCGATGTAATATAGCCCGTGCTGTAGGCGATCATGTTCTGCGGCGCATTGACCGGCAGGATGTAGCCGAAGCAGATGGTGTACTGCAAGATCATGGTCATGCCAAGCACATTGATACCGGATGTTTCCACACTCTGAAGGACGGCTATGACGATCGGGATCATGGCGGCAGCGAGGCCGGTCGCACTCGCAAAGCCCAAGTGGATGACCGTCAGGAAGAAGGCCAGCACCGCAATGACCATGAGTGGCGACATGGTCTCCATACCAAAGAGGGAAACGAAATGATTGGCGAGCCAGATGGCTGCCCCCGATTTCAGAAGCGCCGCGCCAAGGCTGATGCCGACACCAAAGAGTGCTACCGTGCCCCAGTTGATATGCGGCACCGCATCCTTCCAAGTCATGAAGCCGATCTTCGGCAGCATCATGAGCATGATACCGGCGATGGTGACAGTCGTAGTATCAAAGGGATGCATTTTCTTTTCTGTGACCCAGAAAAAGAGCAGGACAAGCGAAATGCAGAGAAGCTTCTTTTCAGCCAGGGTGACAGGGCCCATTTCCTTCAGCATCTGATCGATCGCTTTCTTCCCACCGGGCATTTCTTTCACTTCCGGAGGCATGACATGGATCAGGAGGAAATAGAGAATGACCGACATGATGGCGGCATAGGGAGCGGCTGCGATGAACCATTCCAGCCAGCTGATGTCCTTACCCAAGACCTGCTGGATAAAACCGATGGCGACCATATTCTGCGCCGCAGCGGTCTTGATCCCGATATTCCAAAGGCTGTCTGCCTGTGCGACGGCCATCATGAGAACACCCGCAAAGGTACTCCCCTTCTCAAGACCGAAAGCACGGATGATGCCGATGACGATCGGGACCATGCAGGAAACGCGCGCCGTCGTCGACGGGACGAAGAAGCTCAGAAGGAAACCGACAAAAATAACACCGATGACCAGACGGTTCGACTTGACGCCGATATGCGACATGACGATGAGCGCGATACGCTTATCCAGCCCTGTCATCATCATGCCGGCGGAGAGAAACATCGCCCCTGCGACCAGTGCCCATGCCGTGGTAGAAAAGCCGGCGAGCCCCATTTTGAGGGCATTCGCCGTCCCTAAGATGGCTCCGGGCTTTGCCGGATTCGGCGAGAGCCCCAGTGCAAAAGACATGAATGTCACAATCACAAAGGCGCTCACAGGATAGGAAACGCCCTCTGTCATCCAGATGATGACGGCAAATACAAGGATAGCGATCAGCCGGTGTCCTTCTGTCGGCAGATCAGCCGGTGTCGGAAACAGGCAGACCAGTGCCATACCGATGAGCGATAGCCACAGGCCGTATTTCTTGCCAAAGCCTTCCAATTTGTCCATGATACTCCCCCCTTATGAAATTTTCCGGGCGCCTTTTGACATATGATGAGTTCTGAATTCCTATCGCGCCCATTCATGCAAAAAGCTCACTTACCCCGAAGGGAAGTGAGCTTCTTTGCACTTTTGTTAATATGTATACAGTGTACTCGCAGAAATGGGGTTTGTCAATGGGGTGAAGGTTGGCGGGTTCAGGTTGATGGGTTCAGGGTTGTGGTGCGGCGCATCATAATGTGAAAGCGCCGCGATTTATGAATATGACTTCGCGTATTGCAAAGCCCCTTCCCCTCGGGAAGGGGCCGCCCGAAGGGCAGGGGATAGGGAGACAAATGCGCAGACAGTCGTTCAGCACATGTGGGGCTAACTACGAATTGCGCTCATACGAACAAACGTAGATTAACGCCCTATCCCCCGGCGCCAAGGCACCGACCCCTTTCTGTTTTCGATACGCGCGCAGCGCTATCTAACATTTCGCGGTGCTTCTATTATATGCTGCGCCGCACCACCCCCGTTGCACCTTCTGAACCCTTAGAACCCGTTTAACCCATCCCCCATTTCCCCCGCTAAAAAAATCCCAGAACCTAAGGTTCTGGGATTTTCAGCTTTGATTAGTCAGCGCTGAAAGGAAGCAGAGCGATAGCTCTTGCTCTCTTGATAGCGAGATTGATCTTACGCTGATGTTTAGCGCATGTGCCAGTTACGCGGCGAGGAAGGATCTTACCTCTTTCGGAAACGAAACGGCGAAGTGCGGCAATGTTTTTGTAATCAATGGTGTCTACGTGATCTACGCAGCACTGGCAGACCTTTCTTCTCGGTCTTCTTACTCTATCTCTTCTGATCATGCTAGTTTATCCTCCAAAATCAATGTATCTCAGAACGGAATGTCTTCATCCTTGGAAGCCTGTCCGAACTGACCAAAACTGCTTTTCGGCTGGCTCTGTGGTTGGCTCTGACCGAACTGGGAAGCCCCGTTATTGAAGCCGCCATTGTTTCCGCCGTAGCCATTATTGCCAGTATAGCCATTATTTCCGCCGAAAGCATTGCCCGAAGGCTGCTGCTGGGAATGCGAGAATCCGCCGATCGGAAGTGCCACGAAATTCGCAGTCACTTCGCTGACCCATCTTCTCTGTCCATCTGGTGTATCATAGGAACGAGTAGTAAAACGGCCTTCCACGAAAACGCGGTTGCCTTTTTTCAGCTGATTTCCTACAGCTTCCGCCAGATTTCCCCAAGCCACAACGTTAATCCAGTCTGTGATCTCTCTCTGTTCACCCTGAGGCGTTGTAAAAGAACGATTCACTGCCACGGTAAAAGATGCCATAGCGCGGCCGGTCTTTGTTGCACGGACGACCGGATCTCGTGCCAGATTACCCATAACTTGAACTGAATTCATTGTGCTACCTCTTAGTCATCCTGTTTTACAATGATGTGACGGATAATTTCTTCATGAATTTTGATAACGCGGTCAAGTTCTTTGATCTCTGCCGGGTCAGCCTGGAAATCTACTACTACGTAGTAGCCTTCGCTCTGGTGTCTGACTTCGTAGGCAAGATGACGTTTGCCCCATTCATCAACTTTGTCAACGGTACCACCGATTCTGGTGATGGTGTCCTGTACCAGTTTGACAGCAGCTTTGATGACTTCATCATTAGCTGCATTCACAATGAACATAACTTCATACTTTTTCACGAAATTCGCCTCCTTTTTGGACTTATGTCCCATGCTCTCCATGGGAAGAGAAGTTGCCTGCATCAAAGCAAGCTTTTATATTATAGCGGATGGGAAGAGAAAATGCAAGGAAAATATGATTGAAATTTGGATCCGGATGCGGCGATGCCGCCACACCACGGAAGCATTTATTTCCCTATCCCATATACTTCCATCGCATTCCGCTTCGTCTGCTCTGCGATCTCTTCCGCCGATACACCTTTGAGGCGGGCGATCTCTTCCGCCACAAAGCGGACGTTGGACGGATCGTTTCGCTTCCCGCGGAAGGGCGGCGGGGTGAGGTAGGGACTGTCCGTTTCTATGAGGAGACGATCCATCGGTATCTCTTTGGCGACTTCCTTGAGCTTCAGGCTCTTTGGAAAAACGACAGGCCCTGCAAAGGAGATGTAGAAGCCGAGCTTCATGAGTTCCTTCGCTGTCTCCAGACTCCCTGAAAAGCAGTGGAGGATGCCCCGCAGATTTCCTCCCTGATGTGCTTTCAGGATAGAGAGCGTATCTCCATGGGCGTCCCGGTCATGGATGAGGATGGGAAGGTCAAGCTCTTTGGCAAGCTCGATCTGGCGGGCAAACCAGTATTTCTGCGTTTCCTTATCTGTGTAGAGATAGTAATAGTCCAGCCCGATCTCCCCCACCGCTTTCACCTTGTCATGCGTCCGAGCAAGCGCACCAATGGCTGCGAGAGCCTCCTCCGTCGCATCCTTTGTCACCTGCGGATGGATGCCGACGGCTGCATATAGAGAAGGGTGGCTCTCTGCGAGAGCCACCGCTTTTTCACTGGTCACAAGGTCTTCGGAAGGGATGACCACGTAGTCCAGCGTTTCGAATATGTGATGGATGACCTCTTCCCTGTCACGTTCAAAGGCTTTGTCGTACAGGTGCGCATGGGTATCGAAGAGCCCCATCATTTCACCCGGCTGCCGGCAGGCATGTCGACGAAAGGCACCTTGAGGCTTCCATCCTTCGACGCAGCAAGGATCATCCCCTGCGACTCGATCCCCATGAGCTTTGCCGGCTTCAGGTTTGACACAAAGATGACGTGCTTGCCGATGAGCTCTTCCGGCTGATAGAATTCGGAGATCCCGCTCACGACGGTGCGCGTCTCCCCATCGCCCAGGGATACGGTCATCTTGATGAGCTTCTTGGATTTTTCCACCTTTTCCGCCGTCAGGATCTCTGCTACGCGAAGGTCTGTCTTGAAGAAATCATCAATGGAGATCGCTTCCTTCTTTTCTTCTTTCTTCTCTTCCTTCTTCGGCTGTTTCTTCTCTACTTTCTTCGGTGCGGGTGCTTCCTCATCCTTTTCGATCTCAATGCGCGGGAAGAGCTGCGGTCCTTTATTGATATGAGTGCCGTCAGCAATACCGCCCCAGACGAGGTCTTTGTAGTCCGCATCCTTGAAATCGGTAAGTCCCAGCTGGTTCCAGATCTTTTCAGACGCGATCGGGATGACCGGCTCTGCCATCAAAGAGACGAAGCGCATGCCTTCACAGAGATGATAGAGAACAGCATCGAGAAGCGGTGCCTTGGCCTCATCCTTAGCCAGTGCCCATGGCATGGTCACATCGACATATTTATTGAGCGCACGGACAAAGGTCCATACCGCTTTCAGTGCATCATTGATCTTCCAGCCATTCATGCCTGCGCGGAATGCAGAAAGCGTCTCAGCTGCTTTGTCTTCGATTTCCTTAGAAGCAGCTGCCACCGTCTCATCAGAAGAAGCATCGCCCTTGGTCAGGACGCCCTTTCTGTATTTTTCCACCATGGAAAGAGAGCGGTACAGGAGATTCCCGAGATCATTCGACAGGTCGGAATTGATACGTCCGATCAGTCTGTCGCGGCTGAAATTGCCGTCCTGCCCAAGCTGGATATCATTCAGAAGGTAGTAGCGGATCGCATCAGAGCCAAATTCCTGCAGAAGCGGGATCGGATCGACGACATTGCCCTTGGACTTGGACATTTTCTCTCCGTCTACGATGAGCCAGCCGTGGCCGTAGACCATCTTCGGCAGCTCGATGCCAAGGCTCATCAGCATGATCGGCCAGATGATGGTATGGAAACGGACGATCTCCTTGCCCACCAGATGCACGTCTGCCGGCCAGAACTTCTTGAATTTTTCCGGATCGTCGACGATGCCCGCCGCGGTCAGGTAGTTGACCAGTGCATCAAACCAGACATACACGACATGCTTGGGGTCAAACGGTACCTTGATGCCCCAGGAGAAGCTCGTGCGGGAGACGCAAAGGTCTTCCAGCCCGCTCTTGACGAACTGGATCATTTCATTGCGGCGGGATTCCGGCTGAATGAAGCCCGGATTCTCTTCCACATATTTCATCCAGCGATCCGCATACTTGGACATTTTGAAGAAATACGCTTCTTCACTGACTCTCTGCAGCGGACGGCCGCAGTCCGGACAGGTGTGATTCTCATCCAGCTTATTTTCCGGCCAGAAGGATTCGCATGGCACGCAGTACCAGCCTTCATACTTGCCCTTGTAAATATCGCCCTTATCATAGGAGCGCTGGAAGAGCATCTGTACGACCTTTTCATGACGTTTCTGGGTGGTGCGGATGAAGTCATCGTTGGAAATATTGAGCTCCTTCCACAGCTGCTGGAACATGCCTACGATCTTATCCGTGTACTCGATCGGCGTGACACCGGCTTCCTCTGCCTTCTGCTCGATCTTCTGTCCGTGCTCATCCGATCCGGTCAGGAAAAAGACATCATAGCCGTCAAGACGCTTGAAACGAGCCATGCTGTCAGCGATGGATGTGCAGTATGTATGCCCGATGTGCAGCTTCGCGCTGGGGTAGTAAATCGGCGTGGTGATATAGTATTTCGGTTTGTCGTTCATTCAGATTCCTCCTGCCTCTATTGGTCAAACGAAAGCATTTCGTTTTGTATGCATATTTAAATTATTATACCGCTTATGTAGGGAAATGGAAAGAAAATAAAAGTTGTAGGGTTCAAGGTTCAGGGTTGTGGGTTCAGGGTTGCGGCGCATAATCATATAGAAGCGCCGCGAAGTTTAAATAGTGGCGATGCCCGAATGTGGTATTCAAGTCACCAGTCGCAAGGAATTAGTAGCTAGGGATTTGTAGCTAGGGATTAGGTTTGCGATACGGGAAAAGCGCTAGTTTCAAACCTCCGCGGCACTTTCATAATTTTACGCGCCGCAGAGTATAAATAGTGGCGATGCCGAATGTGGTATTCAAGTCACCAGTCACTTGAGACTCCTAATCCCTAGCCACTAGCTACCAGTCACTAGTCCCCATTTTTGAGCAAGTACTGATACACGTCTCGCCGTCCCATATGAAACTTTGCCGCGATCTTTCTCGCTGCTTCTTTCTGCGGAAGTGTCTTTGCCAGCTCCAATGCTTCTACCTCCCAGGAAGCTTCTTCCTCTTCCCCTTCTGCCATATCCTCATTCCAGCCCTCGACGAGGATAACGTATTCACCTCTAGGATCATTTTCATCCAGCTCGGCACGGAGCTCCTTCAGCGTCCCCCGCCGGAAGGTCTCGAATTTCTTCGTGAGCTCTCTTGCCGTCACGGCCTGTCTGTCTCCGAGATACTTGATGAGCGTATCCAGCGTTTCCTTCAAGCGATGCGGCGCTTCGTAGAAAATGAGCGTCACAGGCACACGGCTCATATCCATCAGAAGCTTCTTCTGCTTCGAGGTGATCTTCGGCAGAAATCCAATGAAAGCAAACTGCCTGGCATCGAGGCCCGAGGCCACAAGTGCCGTCAGCGCAGCATTCGGCCCCGGGAGCGGCACGATGGGGATATCTTCTGCAAGTGCCAGACGCACCAGATCTGCCCCGGGGTCAGAGATGACCGGCATCCCTGCATCACTCACCTGCGCGACCGACTGTCCATCGAGCAGCTTTTCGATGAGCTTCGGTCCTGCTTCTTTTTTATTATGTTCATGGTAGGATACGACATGACCCGCGATGCCCAGATGATCCAGCAGGATCCGGGTATGACGGGTATCCTCCGCCGCGATGATATCCGCCTGTTTCAGGGTCTCCACCGCTCTTTCGGTGATATCCTCCAGATTTCCGATCGGTGTCGGCACCAGGTACAGGGTGCCAGGATTGATTTCACTCATGGAATGGCTCCTTTCTATAGAAATGGGGGAAGTTCAAGGTTCAAGGTTAGCCCGTGGGACGGGGCGCCCTTGGATTGTGGGTGAAAGCCTTAGTTGAATGAGAAATGAGAAATGAGAAATGAGAAATGGTGGTGCGGCGCATAAAAATAATGAAGCGCCGCGAGTATATATGGGGCGATGCCCGAAGATGGCATTTCAGTCACCAGTCACTAGTGACCGGTAGCTAGGGATTAGTGGCTAGGGATTAGGAACAAGCAGTGATCCAAATAGCGCAGTTGGCACACTGATTGTTTTGCAAGGAAGATCTGTCGGCTACGCCCCTCTGACGATGGCGCGAAGCGCTATCAAAACTTTGCGGCGCTTTTGATTTTTATGCGCCGCACCTTCCCCGCTGAACCCGTAGAACCTATAGAACCCGCTGAACCTCTTTCGCACGCAATCAAAGGGCGACCCGCCCCATGAGCTAACCCTGAGCCCTCATTCATTTCCCATATATCTCCAACACTTCATCCGTATACGATCCGTCTCGGTTATGCAGGAGGAGCGGCGGCTCTACCGTAAGCTCCGGATTTCCTCCATACTTCCACTCGATGAGGACTCGCACCGCGGTATGGCCTTTTCTGGCATAAATGAAACGCATTCGCTTCGGCTCCATGCGATACGACCGTCCGATAGCTATGAGATCAGCCGTGCGATCGGCACGATGCACCATCGCGAGGCGGCCGCCGTATTTCAAAAGATACTGCGCTGTCTTGAAAACGTCTGTGAGCGATGCATTCATCTCATAGCTCGCACTGGCGACCCCCTCTAGCATGCTCATCTTCCCCGTCCCCATTTCGCGATAGGGTGGATTCGCCAGCACCAACGAAAAAGAGCCGGAAGGAAACCTTTCATTCACCTTCCGGTAATCACACTCGACCACATGGATCCGATCCTCTTTCCCATTCCCCGCTATATTGCGGCGCGCGAGATCTGCCATGACGGGATTCACCTCAAAGGCCGTGATATCCCTTCCGCCCAAAGCCGAGACGAGGAGAGAGATGACGCCTGTCCCCGTCCCGAGGTCTGCGATCCGATCCTTCGCCTTCGGCTTCACATAGTGCGCGAGCAGTACGGAGTCCACCGAGAAGCAGAACTGATCCGGCCGCTGGATGAGACGCATGCCATCCCGTACCAGATCATCGAGCCGCTCGCCATCCTTCAGTGTCCACTCAGTCATTTTCCACCTGCTCTACCACATCCCAGGAAAGCGTCTTCGTCTTCTGTCCATCGAGCTGCACCTTGACCGTATGCTTCTGTGAATTCACATACAGCACCTGTCCCATGCCTTCATCCGTGATGACCTTCATACCGACGCGGAACTGTTTTCCCTTCTGCTGCATCGCACAGCACTTCTTCCTGCGGCTGTTATCCCCCGTGTACTGGTCATTTTCATAGCGCAGGCAGCACATAAGACGCCCGCAGACCCCGGAAATCTTCGTCGGATTCAGCGACAGTCCCTGATTCTTTGCCATCTTGATCGACACCGGAGCGAAATCTCCGAGGAACGTCGCGCAGCACAGCGGCCGTCCGCACGAGCCGATCCCCGAGACCTGCTTCGCCTCATCACGCACGCCTACCTGACGAAGCTCGATGCGCGTATGAAAGACCGCAGCCAGCTCCTTCACCAGTTCCCTGAAATCGACACGCCCATCTGAGGTGAAGAAGAAAACGATCTTATTTCTATCAAATGTATACTCTGCCCGCAAGAGCTTCATCGGCACCTTGAACTTCTCGATTTTCTGGAGACAGATATCGAAAGCCGATTTCTCCCTCGCCTTATTCCGCTCCAGCTGCGCCATATCCTTGATCGTCGCCCTGCGGATGACCGGCTTCATCGGATTCTCCTCATCCTTCTCCGCCTCAGTCGGCATCGTCACTACATAGCCATACTCCAGCCCGCGCGACGTCTCCACGATGACCCCGTCATCCAAGTGAAGCTCCAGGTCATTGCCATCGAAATAATATATTTTCCCTGCCGGTTTGAACCGGACACCTACGATCTGCTCCATTTCTGGCTGCCTTTCTGTATATGTTCCAAAATGATGAGAATATAATCCCATACATTTTTACTATTGATATATCGGGAAACCGCCGTTTCTGCCGTTTGCAGCACGCCCATCGCTTCCTCGCCCCGACCGCGATCCCAGAAAGAAGCGAGAGAAGCCTCGCGTCCCGCGACCGACCCACAGCGGGAAAGAGAAGCATCCCCTGTCTCTGCGATCACCATAATATCGCGCCCAACCAGGCGGATCCAGCGAAGCCGCCGCAGGAAATCCTTCCTCTCCCCCAGCTCCATAGCGGAGAGCGTCGCAAAAGGCATCGCATCATGCGTCAGGATATTCCAGAAATCCATCGCTGACTGCGGCTCTGCCTCTCCCTTTTCATCACAGACCTCCAGCGTGATCCCCGGATTTCCTTCCGAAAGCTGGAAGAGCACCTTCGCATCCATTCCCTTCGGGAAATGATACTTCTTCGGATCCGACGCCATGAGCGAGAGATAGTCACCCTCCGACAGAGGCAGGAAGGCAAACCGCTCACCACGGGAAATGATGGTCGGAAGCAGCGCGTGAAGATCATGCGTGATGAGGATGAAATGGACATTTCCCTCCGGCTCCTCTAAGGTCTTCAGGAGCGAATTTGCCACCGGATCCATCATCGTCTGCGCTTCATCGATGATGCACACATGCACCGTCTCATCGAATGTTGCCATCGCGTCCAGAAACAGGCGGAACTGCTCGATCTTGAGCTCCATTCCCATCGGACGAAGATACCAGACCTGATGATCCGCAAAGGTCACGACCGGCTCCTTGCCGGAAGACTCCCTCTGCCAGAGACGGATCTCCTCCCAGAGTTTTCCTGACTTCCCCGTCAGCACCCCTGCAAGGTCAAAAGCAGCTGTCGTCTTTCCGAGACCCTCATCGCCATACAGGAT
>JAJWRZ010000227.1:0-1997 GCA_021633965.1 Dialister sp. | reverse complement strand
AAAGGAAGGAGGGAGAAAAGAGGAGTGTGTTGACTGGTAACTAGGGCTCAAGGCTGAGGTGGCGGTTTCGCCGCATTTTAGATGACGATACGAGGAAGGAGCGATGACCGGATATCTATCCGTCACTTCAATCTTCCCGCATCGACTTCGCCCTTGATGTAGCGGTGGACTTGGTCCATCGGGGTGTCGGGGAGGATGGGGGCGCGCTCGGTGGAGCCTCGTCCATGGTTTTTTATTTTACCATCAAAATCATATTCTGTCATGGAAAGGGTCTGCACCTTTTTATTCGGCACGTCCATGCGGACATGATAGATGACCTGAGAGAAGTCCTGGTCCTTCCACGGGTAGGCGATGCGGAGGAAGAAGGTGGCGTAGCCATTCTTATAGCGGAGCGTCTGCTTCTCGATGTCATAGGTGCTGCCGTGAAATTTCACGCCGCTTTCTTTGAAGAGAGGAAGCCATTGGGGATTCGTGAAATGGGGGATCGGCTGCTCGATGAAGTGGGTATACACATTCTTTCCGAAGGAATTGGGCAGGAGCGGGCTCCAGCTGTCGTCAGAAAAGCGGGTGCTTTCCTGGATGCTTCCGTCAGCGGCAAGGGTCTTCACCGCCGCAATGTGGTAGGTGCGGCGGTCCTTGTCAAAATCCATGGTGGAAATGACAGATGTGCCGTCAAGGGAGAGCTTCAGGTCCATCGATGCGCGGACGCCGCTGTCGACGTAGGAGTCGGTGTCGACTTCGGCACTTTCGCTCGCAGGGAGCGGGATCCAGTTTGCGGCACAGACAGGAGAGAATGTGCCTGCCATGAGGAGAAGGGCGGTGATAAATGGTTTCATAATGGATGCTCCTAAAAGGGTTCAGGTGGATGGGCATAGGGAAAATGAGGAATGATCAGCCGACCGCTTCCGGTCATGCCGCCTCACTTCAATCCCTTCACCACGCGCAGATCCTGCAGGGTGAGGAAGGGGCGGTAGGGCTGGTGGAGGTAGAGCGCCATGGTGTAGACGAGAGCGGTGATGTGGGGGCAGTCCACGTGCATCATGTCCGAGAGGTCGAGAAGGCTGGTCAGGCCGCAGGGAAGGTCTTCGGTGATGTAGCGGCTCGTCAGCGTCGTCGGGCCTTTGACGGCCAAGTACGATGGGTTTTCCGTGAGCGCTTCATAGAGCGTTTCGGCGCGGGTACCCCTGAAGGAGTTCAGCGTGGCAAGAAGGGGCGCGAGCTCCAGGCCGAGGGCTTTTCCGATGGCGAGGCGCTCCTTGTCGCACTCTTCCATGAAGGCGGCCGTGCGCTTCGTGAGAGGGGCTCCGAAGAAATCAAAGTCCTCCCCGTTTTCGATGCGGGAAAGATTGAAGAGGCACTGCGTCACGTGAATGATGGGATTCGTCGCGGAGAGCGAGGTCGCGGCCGGCGAAGAGACGCGTGTCACCTTCGGCGCGAGCTTGTGCAGAAGCTCACTCAGCAGGGCTTCTTCCCCGATGGCGGAGTAGGCGATCTCGTCTTTCATGGCCTTGAAATGGAGCGAGGTGTGGTCGGAGGAGAGCGCAGCGATGAAAGGCATGTTTGCCGTCTCACCGATGGTGATCGGCACGGCTCCCTGCGCCTTCTGGAAGGCACGGTAGGCCTTCACCGCGCCCCAGCAGCCGTTCAGGAAGAGCAGGCACTGCCCCTTTTTCATGTAGGGCATCACTTCCTCGGTGACAGCCTCATGATCGCCCGCGTGGGTGAAGACAAGAAGGATGTCGGACTCGCAGGCTTCTTCGAGCGAGCGCGCCATGGGCAGGTAGAGAGAGGTATTCACCTTGCCGCTGACATTGAGCGGATGCGTCTCCCAGAGCTTTCTCTTCTCTTCGTTTCTGACGTAGATCGTGAAGGGGACGGAGATGAGATGCAGGTAGGCGGCGGCAGCGAGTCCCGTCGCTCCCGCACCGATGATGGAAATTTTCATAAGAGATCCTCGATTCGATGAGTTCGATATATTTATATATTATATATATATC
>JAJWRZ010000052.1:0-12449 GCA_021633965.1 Dialister sp. | reverse complement strand
CGGCTTCGCCGCGATCGATGACGAGGTCGCAGCTGTTCTGGCATTCGTTATCTCAAGTGCGACGTTTCTCACCGCTCAGGATGTCGAAACGGGGCGATGTCCGAAGGTAGTATTCAAGTCACTGGTCGCTTGACGCTCCTCATCCCCAATCCCTAATCCCTAGGATCCTAAAATTGTGGTACAATGAAAAAAAGACTATACCAGCGATCAAGAATAAAGGAGAATACTTATGGAACCCAGCGTTGTCACGAAGGTCGTCACAGACGAGCTCAGCATCACCACCCGCTTCATGAATGGACTGAAGGAATTCGCCATGACGCGCGGGATCGATTTCCTTGAAGCACTCATCATTTTCATCATCGGCTACATCATCTGCCGCTACATCCGCCGCGCGGTCGCGCACATTCTGGAGAAGAGTGACGTGGATCCGTCAGCAAAGACCTTTATTGAAGAGATCATTTTCTTCTTCTGTCTGGCCATCGTCGTACTGGTCGCGCTGGGGACGGCAGGCGTCGGTACAGGGACTCTCGCGGCTGCTTTCGGCGGCGTGGGTCTGGCGATCGGTCTTGGGCTCAAGGATAATATCGGCAATGTAGCCTCCGGCATTTTCATCCTCATCTTCCGTCCCTTCCGTGTGGGCGACTACATCCAGGTCGCTTCGAATCAGGGCACAGTGACGGAGATCAGCATCATGTACACCATGCTTTCGACGCTGGGAAATCAGCGCATCGTCATTCCGAATTCCTCTCTGACGAGCAGCGTCATCAAGAATTTCTCTGCCTATGATACCAGAAATCTGGAGATGACCTTCGATGTCGGCTATGACACGGATCTGAAATCCTGTGTGGAGCTCCTCAAAAAGATATTCACAGAGGATGCGTATGTGGTCGATAAGGAAAAGCTCACCATCTATGTGAGCGGCATGGCTGACTCCTCCATCCGCATCTATGTCCGCGCTGCCGTAGAACGTGCGAAATACTTCGATGCGCAGAATGACCTTTACATCCGCGTGAAGGAGGCCTTCGATGCAGCGGGGATCGATATCCCCTTCCCGCAGCTTGTCGTGCATCAGGCAGAAAAGGGATGAGGGTTCCACGGGTTCTGTAGGTTCAGAAGGTTCAACGGGGTTGGCGCGGAGTATATAGTGGCGATGCCATGAGCTGGCATTGTAGTCATGAGTAACTAGTGGCTAGGGATTAGAAACCTCAAGTGACTTGTGACTTGAATACCACTCTCGGACATCGCCTCATATACTTCGGCGAAGCCGCCACCACAACCCTGAACCCTGAACCTTTCCTTCATTTGCCAAATCTTCTTGTTTACGCTATAATGTATATAACGATAAATTTCGATATAGAGAAAGAGGAGGATACCTATGACAGATGTGATCATTATCGGAGCAGGCCCAGCGGGCCTGAATGCAGCGCTCTATGCTGCGCGCAAGGAGCTTTCTGTACAGGTCGTATCGACGGACATCGGCGGGCAGATGCTTCTCACGGGAGAAATCGAGAACTATCTGGGGCTGCCGCATATTTCTGGCTTTGAGCTGGCAGACAAGATGGAAGCTCATGCGAAAGAGTATCCGGTAGACTTTGTCTTTGCCGGTGTTCTTTCCACAGAAAAGGACAGCGAGGGACATTTTCTGGTGCATCTTGATGATGGCAAGGTGCTTACGGGAAGAACCCTGATTGTGACGGCAGGAAAACGCAGCCGCACACTCGATATTCCTGGCGAAATGGAATATACCGGCCGCGGTGTCAGCTACTGCGCGACCTGCGACGGTCCTTTCTATCGGAAGAAAGACACGGCAGTCGTCGGCGGGGGAGACAGCGCGGTGCAGGCTGTGATCGAGCTGTCACGTTTGGCGAACAAGGTCTACCTCGTGGTCCGAAGCCGCATCCGTGCTTCGGAGATCATTGCACGTCGCCTTGAGGGGCTTTCCAATGTAGAGATCCTTCTGGGGTATACACCGGAAGAAGTGAAAGGCGAGAAGAAAGTCACGGGGCTGGTCGTGAAGGATCGTGCTGACGGTGTGACAAGAGAGCTCTCGGTGCAGGGGGTCTTCGTTGAGGCGGGTGGCTTGCCGAATAATCAGTGCGTTCCTGCAGATGTCAGGAAGAATCCGGCGGGAGAAATCGTGACAGACAAGGGTGGATGTACGAATGTAGCAGGCTTCTTTGCAGCAGGGGACGTGACAGACTCTCCCTACAAACAGGTCATCATTGCTGCCGGGGAAGGCGCAGCGGCGGCACTCTCGGCTCATGAATACTTGCTGAGGCAGTAGGTTTCGGGTAGTGCTTTTTCAAGAAACGCGGATCTGATCATGATGGGATCCGCGTTTCCTAAACAAGATGAAACCATGGATCAAATTTCCGTGACCGGCCATTCTTGTCCCATTCCCGGTCAGTGATGAAAGAAAGTGAACAGATGCGAGTTACGAAAAAGATCAAAGAAGAGCAGCTGAAGCGTCTCTCTGAGGTATACCATGACGATGGTACGATGCTTCATTTTACCAGCCCTTTTACGCTGCTGGTGGCGGTGATCCTGTCAGCGCAGTGTACGGATAAGCGGGTGAATGTCATCACCGGCCGCATTTTCCCGCGGCTTGCAAGTCCAGAGAAGATGGGAGCGCTCCGTCAGGAGGAGCTGGAAAATGAGATCCGGGACTGCGGCCTCTATAAGGCGAAGGCGAAGAACCTGCTCGGCATGTGTCACATGCTGATTGAAAACTACGGCAGCGAAGTGCCGGAGGATTTCGATGAGCTGGTAAAGCTGCCCGGTGTCGGACGAAAGACGGCGAATGTCGTCCGCTCTGTCGCGTGGGGATATCCTGCCATTGCGGTCGATACGCATGTCTTTCGCGTGGCGAACCGGCTGAAGCTGGCTGTAGGTACGACGCCCATAGAGGTGGAGAAGGGGCTCATGAAGGCCATTCCGAAGAAGGACTGGTCCGCTGCACACCACTGGCTTATCTGGCATGGTCGCCGCGTGTGTACGGCGAGGAAGCCTGCCTGCGAGACTTGCTTCCTGCAGGATATCTGTCCCTCGTGCACGGTGGGGAAGAAATAGAGAAGGGCGAAATGATCTTCGGGTCATTTCGCTTTTTTATGAATGGGGCTCAGTATGGAGAGCGGATCGATGGAGCGTCCCATCCCCTTTTAGGTAAAACCTCGCGGTGATTCGCCCTTTTTAGGTGACGGGCTCTATTTCTCATTCCTGATTTGAGCAGCGCTTTCATTCGGGATCCGTGGGGAAAGGCACAAGAGATGCGTGGGGCCCGTTCTCCCCTTTCCCTGCCAGCGCAAATATTGTATAATTTCATAGATACATTCTACGCATTAGCAAAAGAGGAGACGTCATGAAGAGACTGTTTTTAGCGATTACCAAAGGGGAAGAGATCCGTTTTCTGGGACATCTGGACTACCTGCGTACCATGGAACGCGTGGTGGTTCGTTCAGGGATCCCGATCGCCTTCTCGGAAGGCTTCAATCCACATATGAAAATTTCCCTTGACTCGGCGCTGGCCGTGGGGGTCACAGCGGATCCGCTCTATATGGAGATCAAACTCGAAAAGGATATGCCCATCGAAGAAGTGAAGGAGCGTATGCAGCGCGAGATGCCAAAGGGCATGACCATTTACCACATTGAAGAAGCGGCACAGGAATGGCCGAAATTCGTGGCTTTTTTTAATGAAGATGCTTATGAAATGGAAGGTCCTGTGACGGAGGGGGCTGATGCCGAAGCGGCAAAAGAGGCGATAGCCCGTTTCAATGCACTTCCTTCCTTCATCTACCAGCGTGTCACGCCGAAAAAAGTCCGTGAGATGGATGTAAAGCCGATGATCATGGAGCCGATGAAGGTCCGTATCGAGGGGGAAAGAGCGTATCTCACCTTCTCTCTCATCCGCAGCAATACCGGTACGGTGCAGCCTAAGGATGTATGGAAGATGCTTGCCGAGTCCTTCGGCCTTCCTTGGACGCCGGATGCCTTCATCTGCTCGCGTACCGGGACGTATCGGAAGGAAGAGGGGGAGAGAAAGACGCCCTTTGATCCCGGTGTCTTTGATGCGTGGGTCAAAAAGAAATGAAACAGATACTGCTCCATGTGACGGAAGAGGAAAAGGTGCTTGCTGTCCTGGATGAGGGTGTACTTTCGGACATTTCTGTCGAAAAAGCGGAGGAAACGGATCTGGTGGGGCGTGTGTACAAGGGCGTCATCCGGAATGTCGTGTCTTCGATCAATGGGATGTTCATCGATATCGGTATCGGTAAGAACGGATTCCTCCGCACGAAAGATATTCTGTCAAAAGAGCCGCATACCGAGGGGGCATCTGTCCTTGTGCAGGTGGAGAAGGACAGCACAGAGACGAAAGGTCCGCTCCTGACGGAGAAGATCTCCTTTGCTGGAAAATATGCGGTGGCTCTCCTTGCAACGGACTATATCGGGATCTCCAAGAAGATCCGAAGCGAAGAGAAACGCGCATCGCTCAGAGCTATGGCGCGCGACATATGTCCTTCCGGTATGGGAGCCATCGTGCGCACCGCGGCAGAAAAGGCGGAGACGGAAGAGCTTCGGCGCGATCTGTCTGCGCTTTCTGCCGTTGGAGAGATCGTCAGCCGTCGCTTCAAGGTGGAGAAGGCACCTAAGCTCCTCTACCGTGACGGTGACCTCGCGGTGAAAAGTCTGCGTGACTACATGACGCCGGACGTCGAAAGCCTGATCACCGATGACAGGCCGACATTTCAGCGTTTGAAGCAGCTTGCGGAAGGAGAAGGATTCCCCGCAGAAAAGATCCGCTGCTATGAAGGAAAGGAACCGCTCTTCCATGCCTGCCATGTCGATGAGCAGATGAAAGCACTCTTCGATCGCGAAGTACCGCTCCCTTCCGGCGGCTCGCTCGTCATCGACTACACGGAAGCACTGACTGCGATCGATGTGAATTCCGGCTCCTTTCAAGGGAATATGCCTCATGGGGAGTTGGCTTTTCTTCTGAATCAGTCCGCTGTGAAAGAGATCGCCCGCCAGATCCGCCTGCGCGGGATCGGCGGTATCATTCTCATTGATTTCATTGATATGGAAAGAAAATCGCAGGAAGCCCGTCTGGTCGAGCTTTTGAAAGAAGAAGTGCGGAAAGACCGTGTGAAGACCGTCGTCTGCGGCATGACCTCGCTGGGCCTTGTCGAGATGACGAGAAAACGTACTGTCCATCGTCTTTGGCAGAATTACTATGAGACATGCCCTCTTTGTCACGGACAGGGCCGCATCCTTTCGGCAGAATCAGTGGCTCAGCAGATCATAGAGGACCTGGAGCGGCAGAAAAGCCGTGCGCCTTTCCGAAGCGGTATCCTCATCCGCTGTGAAAAAGAAGTGGCGCATCGCCTCCATGCGCCGGATATGCAGGCGCGCCTTGAGTCCCTCGTTCATCATGATGTCATCGTCGAGGACAATGGAAGCATGATGAGAGAAGGATACAGCATACTGGGAGCTGGAGACTAGGGGCTGGTGGTTTGTGGATGGGATCAGCGTTTCCAGGGGATCGACCATCCTATAAAAGAAAGGAAGAATCGGTATGATCGAAGACATTCACTCCGCTGCAGACATGGACCGTCTCGTCGCAGAGGGGGAAGGCTATGTGCTCCTGTGGCTTTGGGCGGCCTGGTGCCGCCCTTGCCAGGTCATGGCACCTGCCGTGCAGGCACTGGAAGAGCGTTTCGCGGGAAAAATACGGGTGGTGCGCATGGAAGTCGATGAGCAGGAGGAGCTTGCGGAAGGCTTCGGTCTCGTCGGTGTGCCGACCTTTATCCTGTATAAGAACGGCGAAGAAAAAGGCCGCATCATCGGTTATCGCATGAAAGCGAAATTCTTCGAAGAGCTCGAAGCGATGATGAAGGAGGAGAAAGGCTAGGGAAACGCTGATTAAATCGCAGAGTCGAATTTCATATGGATTTTTATACATAGCTTCGTCATCATCCTCCTTAAATAGCTCGCTATTCGCGTCAGATGATTCCTTGCTCTGTATAAAAATCCAAGAATGAAATCTGACAACGATTTAATCAGTGTTTCCCTAGGAAAGGGTGGCTGCACGCCGCCTTCGCTGCTTTCCTTGCTGAAGGCGCTGAACTCGTGAGTCCTTTTCAGTGGATACGCTTGAAATTTTCAAGCGTATTTTTTTATTTGCTTTTTTCTATGCAAACCTTGCCGTTTCATGCTATAATGACATCATAAAATGATACGTGCAAAGAGACCTGTCTTTGCATGAATGAATTTCTCGACAAGTGAAAGCTTAGCGAGCTGAAACGCCAGTATCTTTTGCGGCGGATGATTCATTCATGCGGAGGCAGGTTTTTTGATGGTATCGATCAAAAGCTGTTTTTGCTGAGGAGGAATCATCATGGCAAACGAAGTGACTATGGAATTTGTACAGGGTATGCCGAAGGCAGAGCTGCACCTGCACATCGAAGGAAGTCTGGAACCGGAGCTGAAGCTCGCACTTGCCCAGAAGAACCATGTGGATATCGGACAGTCCACCATTGAAGAAGTCAGAAAATCTTATCAGTATGACGATCTGGCTTCCTTTCTCGCTGTGTACTATCCGGCGATGAATGTGCTTCAGACGGAAGAGGATTTCTACGATCTGGCGATGGCGTACCTGAAACATGCGAAGGAAGAGAATGTCCGTCATGTAGAAATTTTCTTCGACCCGCAGGCACACACCAGCCGCGGCATCGCATTTGAAACTTTCATCAAAGGTCTCTACCGTGCGACGGTCGATGCGCGTGCGATGAACATTGATGCTCGTCTCATCATGTGTTTCCTGCGCGACCTCTCCAGAGAGTCTGCCAGAAAGACGCTCGAAGAAGCCCTGCCGTACAAGGATATGTTCATCGGTGTCGGCCTCGACTCGGATGAGCACAACAATCCTCCGATGAAATTTTTCCCTGTCTTCGTCGAAGCGGAAAAGGCCGGACTGCGTCTCACCGCCCATGCGGATATCGACCAGAAGGACTCCATTGAGCATATCCGTGACCTTTTGGAAGTCATCGGCGTAGAACGTATCGATCACGGCACGAACATTGTCGAAGATCCGGATCTCGTCGACTATGCCGTAAAGCATCAGATCGGCTTCACCTCCTGCCCGCTGTCGAATTCCTTCGTCCGTCCGGAAATGAAGGGCCCAGAAATCAAAGAGCTTCTCGAAAAGGGAGCGAAGATCTGCATCAATTCGGATGACCCGGCATACTTCGGCGGCTACATCAGCAAGAACTACTATGAGCTGGCCCGCCAGTTTGACCTCACCAAAGAACAGGTCGTTCAGCTTGCCAGAAATTCCTTCGAAGCCAGCTGGATCAGCGAAGAGCAGAAAACGATCTATATCGCTGAGCTGGAAGAATACGCGAGAACGCATTAAGGGTTAGCCCATGGGGCGGCTCCGTCCACTGATTATGAATGAAAGCTTTGCTTGAATGAGGAATTAGGAATGAGGAATGAGGAATGGTGGTGCGGCGCATAAAAATATGGAAGCGCCGCGGAGTATAAATAGGGCGATGCCCGAAGGTGGCATTTCAGTCACCAGTCACCAGTCACTAGTCACTCGAAGCTCCTAATCCCTAGCCACTAATCCCTAGCTACTAATCATCCCTGCTTTCAAACTTAGTCCCTTGGGCTAACCCTCAAACATTAAACCCATCCCCACTACATTACCAAGAGAGGTTGATACATCCCAAATGTCTGATACTACATCTCACGGTCTGCTGGACCGGCTGTTTCATCTGACCGAGAACAAGACGACGGTCAAGAGAGAATGTCTGGCCGGACTTACGACCTTTGTCTCTATGGCTTATATATTATTTGTCAATCCCCAGATCCTGGGGGATGCCGGGATGGACGCGGGGGCGGTTTTCACGGCTACCGCACTTTCGGCGATTTTGGGCTGCCTTCTCATGGGATTCCTTGCGAATTATCCGATCTCCATCGCGCCGGGGCTTGGCGACAATGCTTTCTTCACCTACTCCGTCGTTCTTGCCATGGGCATGCCATGGCAGCAGGCGATGGCAGGGGTCTTCATCGCCTCCATCCTTTTCACGGTCGTTTCCATTTTCAGGATCCGTGAGATCATCATTGATGCGATCCCGCAGGATCTGAAATATGCGATGGCAGCCGGTATCGGTATTTTCATTTCCTTTGTCGGCCTGCAGGGCGGCGGCATCGTCATCGCCGATCCGGCCTCCATCATTTCCATCGGTTCCTTCAAAGTACCGACCACCTGGCTCACCATCTTCGGTACCCTTGTGACCGCGCTCCTGATGGCGAGAAAAATCCCCGGTTCCATTTTCTACGGCATCGTCATCACCGCTGTTGCGGGTCTGGTGACGGGCGTCATCGCACCGCCGGACAGCATCATCTCCATGGCACCGTCTCTCGCACCGACCTTCGGTGTCGGCGTGACGCATATGGGAGCGATCCTGACGGATCCTACCATGTGGGCGGTCGTTGTCATCTTCTTCCTGGTAGCTTTCTTTGATACGGCAGGCACACTCATCGGTCTCGCACAGCAGGCAGGCTTCATGCACAATGGCAAGATGCCGCGCATTGGCCGCGCACTCATGGCAGACTCTCTCTCCATGCTTGCCGGCGCTGTCATGGGGACGACCCCGACGGCAGCGTATGTCGAGGCTTCTGCCGGCATCGCGATGGGGGCGCGCACAGGTCTTACCGCTGTCGTCGTCGCGATTCTTTTCGGCGTCAGCATGATCTTCTCGCCGCTCCTTGCCGTCGTCACAGCGAATGTCACCGCTCCGGCGCTCATTGTCGTCGGCGTCCTCATGGCATCGGCACTGAAGGAGATCCGCTGGGATGAGTTCGAGATCGCGCTCCCATCCTTCCTGATCGTCATCGGCATGCCGCTCACTTTCAATATTTCCTATGGCATCGCCTTCGGCTTCATTTTCTATCCACTCGTCATGATCGCTGCTGGTCGCAGAAAAGAGCTGAACTGGATCATCTGGCTCATGTTCGTCCTCTTCCTCTTGCTGCTCGCGACACTGACGATGTTGAAATTCTGATGAAGCTAGGCTTCTGGGCCTATGGATCTAAGGAAATGCGGAAAGCGATCGGATCCTTACTTTCGTGAACCCGTTGAACCCACTGTACTTATAGAACCTGTCTATTTTTTTACAAAGGAGAATCATATGCTGACTAGAGAATTGCTCGCTTCCTACATTGACGCCGGCGCTGGCCGCACCAAAGCGGACATGGCGGTCATGGGCGGTACACTGATCAATGTCAATACCAGTGAATACTATCAGGCGGACGTTGCCATTTACAAAGGCAAGATCACGGCGGTAGAGAAGGATATTTCTGACTATGTCGATGATCATACGAAGATCATCGATGCGAAGGGAAAGTATCTCGCTCCGGGGCTCATCGACTGCCACGTCCATGTCGAATGCAGCAAGATGAGCATGACCCGCTTCGCAGAAGCCGTCGTGCCGCATGGCACCACGAGCATCGTCAGCGGACTTGATGAATATATTTCCGTCATCGGTGTCGATGGGCTCGAGGATATTTTCAAAGAGATCGATGCGTCCCCATTGAAGGTTTTCTGGGCACTTCCGTACAAGACGCCCTACACCATCCCGAAGTCCACCATCGCGTACAATGTCACAGCGAAAGACCATGAGAGATATCATCAGGACTCCCGCTGCTACGGCATCTGGGAGCTTGTCCGTGAAGCCGTCATGACCAAAGATCAGGATACGCTGGATGCCATCGTCGAAGCAGAGAAGCGTCACCGTCCGATCTTCGGCTGCAGTCCGCTCGCTCGCGGCAAAGACCTCAATGAATATCTCATGAGCGGTGTCCGTGTCGATCATGAAAGCTACGATCATGAAGAATTTCTGGAAAAAGCCAGAAAAGGCATCCATACCATTATCCGTGAATCTGCCGTGACGAAATTCCTGAATGAAAATGTCCGTGCCATCACGGAATGCTGCCCGGGCATGGCGCGTCACACCAGCTTCTGCTCCGATGACGTTCACGCACGCGGCATCCTTGCACACGGTCACATCGACCACATCGTCCGTCTGGCTATCAAGGCCGGCGTCGCACCGATGACTGCCATCCAGATGGGTACCATCAATGCGGCGGAAGCCTATCAGATCGATGACCACGTCGGCTCGATCGCGCCGGGGAAAGACGCTGACATCCTACTCGTCGACCAGCCAGGCACATTCCAGGTCGAGACCGTCATCAGCAAAGGCCAGCTCATCACCGAAAAAGGAGAGAACCGTTTCGATTACCGGATCCCGGCGCGCCAGTCCTCCCTCACCGATACCGTGAAGCATGCGCTCCTCACGGCGGATGATTTTGCCACCCATGTGAATATCGAAGAGGGCACCGCTCTTGTCGAGACCATCCACAGCGTAGGTCCCTTCATGAGAAAGAGAAGAGATGTCGAACTGGAAGTGAAGGACGGCATCGTATGCCCGAGTGCGGAGAAAGACGTCGCCATGGTCTCCGTCATCGAGCGCTATGGCATCCACGGCCATATGTCCAAAGGCTTCATCTCCGGATGGTCCTTCAACAAAGGTGCCATCGCGACCACGGCATCTCCGGATGACAACAACCTTGTCGTAGCCGGTGCGAGCCGCGAAGACATGGCACTTGCTGCGAATACCCTGATCGGTCAGGGCGGCGGACAGGTCGTCGTCATCGATGGCAAGATCATCTCCTTCCTCCCGCTCCCGATCGCAGGCATCGCATCCGACCTTGCGCCGGAAGAACTGGCGAAGAAGGAAATCGAGCTCGAAGAAGGTGCGAAGGAAATCGGCAGCAGCCTGCCCGATCCGATCTTCTACCTCTCCTTCCTCCCGATCACCGCGATCCCGGACCTCGCGATCACCGACGGCGGCTGCGTAGACTATACGAAGCTCAGCTATTTCGATCCGATCCTCGAAGTGAAAAAATCATAAAAAATCATAACAGACGCGCCTGCGGGCATGCCTCTTAGCAGGATAGGAAACAGAAAGATCATAATTTCTGTTTCCTATTTTTGTTGTTTCTGTTATAATGCAATCATTTCAGAAACAATGGTTATATGGGGAGGCACCATCATGAGAATTGACCGCATTGATATTATCCGTGTACTGAATCCATTCAAGCATCCGTTTCAGACGAGCTTTACCAAGTTTGAAAACCGCGATGCCCTGCTAGTGAAAATCTACTCCGAAGGCCTGGTGGGCTGGGGGGAATGCAAAGCCTTTTATGGGCCTTTTTACAATCCGGAAGATAACGGTACGGTTTTCCATATCCTGAAGAATATGATCATCCCGAAGATCCTGCATCAGGAGGTCGAGAGCCCGGAAGCCTTTATGGAGAGCTTTTCCTATATCAAGGGGAATCGTCTGGCGAAAGCAGCCATTGAAAATGCACTGTGGGAGCTCATGGTGCAGCGGACGGGCAAGTCCCTGAAAACGCTCCTTGGCGGTACGCAGAAGGAGATCAAGGTCGGCGTATCCCTCGGCATCGAGAAGGATATCAATGTTCTTTTCAAAGAGATCTACCAGTATCTGGAACAGGGCTATCATAGAACGAAGATCAAGATCCATCCGGGAAAAGACATCGAAGTCATCAAAGCCATCCGCAAGGAATTTGGTGATATCCCGCTGACGGTCGATGCAAATTCAGCCTATACGCTGAAGGATATCGATCTTTTCAAGGAAATGGATCAGTATCAGCTGCAGTATATCGAGCAGCCGCTGGGAGAAGAAGACATTGTCGACCACGCGGTGCTGCAGAAGGAAATCGAGACGCCGGTCTGTCTGGATGAAAGTGTCGTCTCTTATGAAGCCGCTGAGGCAGCGATCCGTCTCGGCAGCTGCAAGGTCATCAATATCAAGTCCAGCCGCTGCGGCGGGGTCTATGAAGGGAAACGCATTCATGATCTCTGCGTGGCACATGGCATCCCAGTCTGGTGCGGCGGGATGACGGAGCTCGGCATCGGCCGCGCGCAGAATGTCTCCTTTGCCAGCCTTCCGGGATTCACCGAACTGGCTCACGATGTGGCAGCGGCCAATCGTTACTTCGATGAGGACATCACGAGCCCCATGGTGGACATCACCGATCGCTGCACCATCATTGTACCGGATGAAGACAATGGCATCCGCTACGAGGTCGATGAAAAGCAGATCGACAAGATGGAAGCAGGACATTGGATTTTCAAATAAGCGGCACACAAAAAGCTCTCCGAAAGGAGAGCTTTTTGTGTGGAGGGGTAGTCCGTGGGGGGCTGCCCTTTGATTGCGTGCGAAAGAGGTTCAGCGGGTTCTGTAGGTTCTACGGGTTCAGCGGGGAAGGTGCGGCGCATAAAATAATGAAGCGCCGCGAAGTTTTGATAGCGCTTCGCGCCGTCGTCATCTCGAGCGAAGTCGAGAGATCTTCCTTGCAGAACG
>JAJWRZ010000051.1:0-12758 GCA_021633965.1 Dialister sp. | reverse complement strand
AGCTTCGCTGCAAAATATATATTTGCGGCGAAGCCGCCACCTTCATTCCTAATTCCTCATTTAAGCCAAAGCTTTCAAACGGAATCACGAAGCGGCACTCCCCACGGGCTACCCCCGAAGTTTGAACGCGGGAATAAGTGGCTAGGGATTAGGAATTGGGGATTAGGAGTGACTAGTGACTTAAATGCCATCTTCGGGCATCCCATCTATACGCCGCGGCGCTTCCATATTTTTATGCGCCGCACCACCACTCCTCACTCCTAACTTCTCACTCCTAACTAGAAAACGCAAATCTTTCAAACGAAATCAAAGGACGGTACCCCCCACGGGCTAGCCCTAAATAATATCCATTGCCATTGCGTACACGATGTTGGCATTCGAGGCAGCGATCTCGTCAGCAAGCTTCTGCGAGACGCACTGGTCTGTATGGATGATCATGACTGCTTCATCCCCTTTTCCCTTGCGGAAAAGACGCATATTGGAAATATTGATCTCTTCGGCAGCGAGCGCGCGGCAGACCTCAGCCACGATCCCCGGTACATCGTGATGACGTGTAAGGAAAGTATACTCTTCTCCCGTGATCTCGACAGGATACCCATCGATTTCTGTGATCAGTACACGACCTCCCCCCAGCGATCGGCCCACGACCGTCACATGCGCGCCATTTTTGCCGTAGGCTTCGATCTTGGCCACATTCGGATGCCCCATGTCATCTTCGGAAAGGGCAAAGGAGATCGGGATCTCCTTCTCTTCCGCAATGTGCAGTGCATCACGGATGGAGCCGCTGTCCGGCGCATAGCCCATCAACCCTGCTGCCAGCGCACGATCGGTCCCATGACCTTTCCCTGTTTTTGCAAAAGAACCATAGAGTGTGATCTTCGCTTCTTTCAGCGGTTCTCCCAAAATGCGGCCTGCGACCTGCCCGATGCGTGCCGCTCCTGCGGTATGTGAGCTGGATGGCCCGATCATGACGGGACCGATGATATCGAAAATTCCCATTTCTCATTCTCCTTATCATTTACCAGTAAAATCAGTCCGGGAAGTACGGGTGACTTTATTCCATAATAAAAATCTGCCCCAAAGGGCAGATCTCCTTCAAGCACAATCGCCCCACGGGTGAAATCCGGCATTGAATCAATGATACATGCAGTTGTCTAATTTTCAAAAGGCATGGCCCGATCGCCTGCCACATCACATCCAATGGCTGAGGTCGAAGTCTTCGCCAATGGTCTCACGGATGCAGATCTTGGCGATGTACATGCCCATGAGTGTCAGTGACGAACGGCGAAGGAGGCTCGTATCCCAGGCATCCTGCAGTTTGAGCAGATCCGGAGAAATGCGGCCAAG
This sequence comes from Dialister sp., assembly GCA_021633965.1. Classification (GTDB taxonomy): domain Bacteria; phylum Bacillota; class Negativicutes; order Veillonellales; family Dialisteraceae; genus Dialister. The sequence continues at coordinate 11,411 of JAJWRZ010000051.1, read as the reverse complement.
GATATAGCTCATTTCCTTCCTGTCATACGGCGCCGGACGAGACTCTGTCAGTGCCTGCAGGGTACTTCTCATGACGGCATCCTCGATGCCAAGATCATCCAGAAGTGATGTCAGCATGGCTTCGTCGACAGCCGCCAGCTTGTAGTAGGAATTATACAAGCTATTGACAATGACACCGGCCGGCCAGGAAGGACGCACTGCTTCCAGCTCACTCTTCATGCAGCCGCGGAAGGCAAAGACGAAGGGATATGAATCATGCAGCACCTGTCCGAAAGGATCCTCTTTATTTTCAAGAGAAATGCAGTGCAGGTACTCGAGCTGCTGATAGCCGCTGTATTCGTTCGGAAGCTCGCCCACAAAAGGCGTGATGTACTTTTCTGTATATTTTTTGAGGTGTGCGGCATCCACGTTATCCGTATTTCTGGAGTAGTGGAAAATGAGCAGCAAAGACAGCGCGTGGAATCCGGTCTCCTCCATGCGTGGCATAGCTTTCAGGGCATCGTAGGCAAGGATGGTCTTTGTATCCGACCTGTTTCCATGCGCCACATCCGAGAAAGCATCCGAGACCATGGCGAGCACGACCGGTGTCGGCATCATGACATAGGTGCGCTGGGCATTCTGCATCGCTTCCTGCACCATGATATGTGTCAGCGTATCCACCAGCTCCCGATCGCTCATGGCGAGTTTCTCGATGAGATGATGTGTCACTTTTCGTGTATCCTGCTCTACCGTCCGCGATACAGCACCATAACGGTTCAGGAAATGGCGGACAAAATACTCCTCGAGCGTATCCACCTTGGGGTGGTCCTCCAGGATCTTGGGCGCAGGCTCCCGCGGAAAGGGACTCTTTTCCGCAGAAGCCACCGCTTCAAAGGGCGCTGTATTTTCAAAATCCTTTTTGGCAAAGACGCGCGTCTTTTCTTCCTCGGCATCGTCCTTTTCGATGATCGGAAGGATCTCTGTCGCATCATCGACGGCAGGCTTTCCGGCGATCGGAGAAGCGGCTGCTTTTTCTTTAGAAATCGTAGGAATTTCCATGGTCTTATCCAAATCGGCCATGATGGGTTCTGCATTTTTCTTCTTCCCGGGCAATCCGAATATCATGAGACAGGTGACCGCAAAGAACAGAAGAACGACCCCGGCAAGGACCAGGTAGGGAATGATAAACATCGATGCTCCTTATATACTCTCTTTACTTTATAAAATCAAATCAGTTACATGGTATCATATTTTCCTTTTGACTTCAATCATATACGATGGGAGGTTCACCAGTGAAGAACTGCCCTTGACGTGCGAAGGCGGTTCTCTAGCTTCTTCCGGATAGCCTTCCTCAAATAGATCAATGCTCACGTTTTTTCCGCACTCTTTGGCATCTCTTGAAAGCAGGGATCCAATGGCTGCGTGATCGGATCAGCCTTTCCCGAGCTTCACCGCCTTTGGCGTTCGAAGCTCTTCGAAAGCATTCCACGGCTTATCGTAGATGACCAGACACTCCGTCACAGAGTCATAAGCCGCTTTGGCAAGGAATGACCCCAGTTCGGAAAACGGACCTGCATCCGTATAGCGCTCTGCCCCGATCTCCGTCACAAGTGTGATGCCGTCCGTCCCTGTTCCTGTAGCCGGACGCCCGTTATTCACATCCGCAATGCCTAGATCGGAAAGCGCTGCGCTCTTTCCTTCTGTCAGCGTGATGAAGCTTCTCGCCATGATGCCTTCGGGAAGACTTCCATGGATAAGGACCATCATATTGATGGTGCCGACAGGTGCAAAGTGACCATCCCTCTCCCGATACAGCGGTTTTGACGATGCACGGCAGGCTGTCTTTTCCACACCTCCCGTGGTCACGATCTCTATCATAAGATCTCCGGATGTGAAAACCTTGTGCGAGTACTGATACACCTTTGCCGCCGTCAGAAGCGCACTGGAGGTTTCCGGATCGGCCCCCTCCTTTTCGATACAGCGTTTCAGGTATGCGGCTACCGATCCGCCGGGAAAATCGGACTCTTCCCCATAAAAGGTTCTGAGCCGCTGATTCATCACAGCTCTCACGCGGCGCAGACCGCCGCCATAGATCGCAGTCGATAGTGAGAGATGCTCTTTGTCAAAGGAGATCAAAAGACTGTCCTCGCTGACACGAAGACGGGCTCCCGGCACAGCGAGAGAATGGATGGTGGGATACATGGACGTCGACCTCTTTTCAATGAATGAATGGGCAGAAACACGGATGACGCTCTTCCCGATGTCGTCCGTATTTCTACGCTTCATTATATCACGAGCGATCAGCAGCCAAAGCGCTCCCCCGCATTGCCCCTTATTTCCTTATGGACAAACCCACACGCCTTTGCTATGATAAGAGCAAAATATTTCTGTTTTAAAAAGGAGTTGGTACGGCTATGCCCTATGACGAGCGGACACTTTGTGAATTAAGCGAATCTGCAGAAATCACCCCTATAGGAATCCAGCTGGAAGTGAATGCGGAAATTTTTAATACGCTTCACAACCTGCTTTGCACCATGCGAGAGGACAAAGACATCTCCCCTTCTGATGAAGCACGCCTCTATAAACTTTGGCGGCAGACCATCCATGAAATGTCACTGATCGAACTTCGGAAAGGCCGCGGTCTCCCCATGTCCGAGCAGATCTCGATGCTGCGTGAAGCCTATGACATAGAGACTAAGTACATGGCGGACCAGATCTTCCGTCCTGTTTCCAGCGTACAATTGACAAAAAAACTCATCGAGAAGGAAAGTGCCTTTGATGAAGAAGAGATGAATGCCTTCTTCCGAAAGACCATCTGGCCATCTATCCGTCAGGGAAAGAAAGGCGGGCAGAAGCATCCCACCGCCTACATCATCGCAGGGCAGCCCGGCTCGGGCAAGACGCGCATGTCTTCCATGATCATCGAAGAGTATGATGGAAATATCGTACAGTCCATGAGTGATAATTTCCGCGGTTTCCACCCTCGTTATAAAGCCCTCATGAAGAAGTACGGGCAATATTGTGCCTATTTCTCCATGGCTCAGGGGCAGTACCTCTCAGACCTTGCCATGAAGCAGGCCGCGCTAGAGCGTTACCATATCCTTCAGGAAGGATCTCTGGAAGATGTCTCCCACACAAAAGAATACATCCGTTATCTGAAAGAGCGCGGCTATACCATCTGCGTGCTCCTCAGAGCCTGCCCCAAAAAGGAAAGCTGGAAGGCCATCCACCAGCTCTTCCTGCAGCAGCGTCTGAAAGCACCCGGACTTTCCCGTCTCATCACGAAAGAACAGCATGACAAGGCATGCCTTTCCTTCCTTTCTGCCACCAATGACCTCATTGCACAGAACTTGATGGATCGGCTCATCATCAAAAGCCCCAAAGGGCTTCTCTACGACAGTGATGATATGCCCACAGAACGAGTCAGTGAACTTCTTGCGAAGCGAATGACAAAATAAAAAGAGGCCGAAAGGTCTCTTTTTTTACGCGCCGCAGCAAGAAATGCCGCCCGTGAATGAAACATCCCTGCCTCCCACTTCCCGCCTCTCCATGGCATCTGTTTTCCTGTATATCTCAAAACTCCTATGACTCCCAAATCTCACCTTGCCCAGATCGCCGCCTCGCTTCATCTGGATGCCTGCGGCGCATGCTCCGCTTCCTTAGACAGCACACTGAAAGAGCAGCTCCGAGATGCCGGCCCTATCCCCTTTGCGCCCTCCTCGCTTGCAGAAAGACTGGATCCTTCCGTGCTCCTTAGAGATGCACGCTCCTTCTTTGTGATTCTATTTCCATACAGACCTGCCAGAGAAGAAGAAGGAAATATCGCACTCTACGCAAGGCCCATGGACTATCATAAGGTCATCCACCACTATCTTCAGAAAATCATAGAGACGGCTCGCCCGTTTTACCCGGGCGAGCAATTTCTTCCCCTCGTAGATACCTCTCCCATGGTCGACCGATGGCTCGCCTATGCCGCCGGACTTGGGTTCTTCGGAAGAAATCACTGCCTGATCCATCCGAGATACGGCTCCTTCGTCACCATCGGATCCATCCTGACCACACTGTCACTTATACCTGATGAACCGCTCACGCTGCATTGCGGCAGCTGCCGCGAATGCCTCATCCGTTGTCCCGGGCGTGCCATCGGAGAGAAGAGGCTCGACCCTTTCCGATGCAAGTCTTACCTCACACAAAAGAAGGAAGAGCTCTCCCCGGCGGAGATGCAGATCCTGCAGCGAACACCCTACATTTTTGGCTGCGATGAATGCCAGCGCTTTTGCCCCTTCAATCAAAAAGCCCTCCCCTCTCCGCTTCCGGAAATCCATGAGCATCGGATCTCTACACTGACAAAGGAAGAAATGGACAGCTATTCCAACCGCGCCTTCGACAAAGCCTTCCGTTCCTACGCCTTCGCCTGGCGCGGGAAAAAAGTACTGCTCAGGAATTGGAACATCGTAAACGAAAAAGGGAAAGAGGATATAAACAGCAGCCGGTAAGAGAAGCTCCGTCTTTGCCACGTAATTGTATCTATTTGCAAAAACGTATATAATAAGATGATTGACTATTATCTCTCATTCAGTTTCCAAGGAGGTATCATGGAAGCGCTCAACGCTATTGTTTCAGAAATCAATGGATTTCTCTGGTCCTCGGTGATCATCATTCTTCTGGTAGGTGCCGGGTTCTACTTTACCGTCCGCACACGCGGCGTACAGATCCGCTATTTTACAAAAATGTTTTCTCTCATCACAGAGAGTGCCGGCAAAAAGACCGCCGGCAATGAGATCTCCCCGTTTCAGGCCTTCTGTGTCAGCACGGCATCCCGTGTCGGCGTCGGCAATATTGCCGGCATCGCCATCGCTATCACAGCAGGCGGTCCGGGTGCGATTTTCTGGATGTGGTTCATCGCCATCATCGGCTCAGCGACAGGCTTCGTAGAAAGTACGCTCGGACAGATCTATAAAGTCCCGCGCGAAGACGGCAACGGATTCCGCGGCGGCCCGGCTTACTACCTGAAAAATGGTCTCGGGCATGGTCTGTGGGCAGCGATTTTTGCCATTCTGATCTCTGTCACCTATGGCATGATCTACAACTCCGTCCAGTCGAATACCATCGCACTCGCACTTTCCTCCTCTCTGGGACTTGACCGCATGCTCATCGGCGGTGTCGTCACTGTCCTCGCTATGGCTGTCATCTGCGGCGGCATGGGCCGTATCGCCCGCGTCACGGAATGGATGGTCCCGATCATGGCCGGCATTTACATCCTGATCACGCTTGGCATCATGCTTTTCAACATCACAGAAATGCCCCGCGTCTTTGGCATCATTTTCCGCGATGCTTTTGACTTCCAGGCAGTCTTTGGCGGCGGCATGGGCGCTGCCGTCCTGACAGGCTTCAAGCGCGGCCTCTTCTCGAACGAGGCCGGCGAAGGCTCTGTACCGAATGCAGCAGCCACCGCAGACGCCAGTCACCCGGCTGTGCAGGGTCTCATCCAGTCCTTCGGCGTCTATGTCGATACGCTCTTCATCTGCTCTGCTTCCGCATTCATCGTCCTCCTGACAGGCGACTATACTTCGACCGGTCTCACCGGCATCGAGCTCATCCAGTGGGATCTTGCCCAGTACTTTGGCCCGATGGCTCCGAAAGCCGTCTCCATCCTGATCTTCCTCTTCGCCTTCACCTCCCTCATCGGTAACTACTACTATGGGGAGATCAATATCGGCCACCTGACCCAAAAGAAATGGCCGCTCAATCTTTTCCGCGTCTGCATCGCTGTCATGATCTTCTGGGGCTCTCAGGCTGACCTCCCGCTCGTCTGGAATCTCGCCGACCTCTTCATGGCTTTCATGATACTGACAAACGTCACTGCCATCCTCCTTCTCTTCCCGCAGGCCAATGCGTGCCTCAAAGATTATGAACGTCAGCTCAAGGAAGGCATTCAGACACCATTCTTCCATAAAAATGTCCTCCCCAGCCAAAAAGGCATCTACTGGTGGGATAAGGAAAACAACTATAAAGAATAATCTGTATTTGAAAAACCGCGCTGCCCTTTGGGAGCGCGGTTTTTTATCTTACGGATTGCTTCTTCTATCAAGCCTCCCCTACAGAGGCTTCGGCTGTTTCATGAATCGCCACGAGTTCTTTGCATCCAGAAGCTATCATGGATCACGGATGCCAAAAAGCTGCAAGGGACCTCCTCTTTTACCCAAACAGGAGCCTCAACGGACACCGGTCCCACGCGTTTATCGGCGGCTGACGATCCACGCAAAAAAGACTGCGAATACTCGCAGTCTTTTTTTATACCACCTATGCTTTTGATCTCTTCTCTTCGCGCGAAGACGCATTTCTAGCGCTTCCGGTATGTTCGTGCCATGTGACCCACAGAGATGTCGCTACGCACACAGAGGAGTAGGCCCCGGAGATGAAGCCGATCAACATGACCAGCGCGAAGTTTCTCGTGGTATCGCCGCCGAAGAAGTAGAGCGAAGCCACGCAGAAGAGCGTCGTAGTCAGTGTATAGAGGGAACGACGGATGGTCTGATGAATGGAATCATTGGCCAGTTTCGCAAAGCTGTCCGTCCGGCGATGGGTATGAATGGCTTCACGAATACGGTCGAAGATGACGACGGATTCATTCATGGAGTAACCAAGGACCGTCAGGATCGCCGCAAGGAAGGATGCATCGACTTCCAGATGGAAGAATGCAAAGACACCGAGCACCATCAGGATATCATGGCAGATCGCTACGATCGCAGACAGTGCGATACGGTGCTCAAAGCGGATAGACATATAGAGGATCATCGCACCAAAGGACAGGATGACATTGAGAAGTGTATTCTTCGTGACCTCAGAACCGATCACGGCACCGACAGTCTCGATGCGCTTCACTTCGGCTTCGCCGACTTTATCCTTCACATGAGAAACGACCGTCTGTGCTTCTTCAGCAGAGAGGTTTCTGGTACGGATGATGACGTCATCGCCGGACTCTCCCTGCATATTGCTGCCGGAAAGCTGAATGGTCGCTGTTTCAAGACCATCCGTACGAAGACCGTCACGCACCTCTTCTACCGTGACATTCTTGGGAAATGCCAGCTCCAGAATGGTGCCGCCTGTGAAATCAATACCCCAGTTGAAACGGAAGAGGATGATGGACACAACGGAAAGAATGATCAGAAGTCCGGAAAAGCCGAACCAGAGCTTTCGTTTACCGATAAAATCAAAGCTGTTGAACATTATCTATCGTACCCCCTTTTTCCGCCAAACCACCAGGGGTTATGGATCCAGTTCGCATCGATGAGGAACATGAGCAGTGTACGGCTGACCGTGATCGCCGTGAACATGGATACAGCGACACCAAGACCGAGCGAGAAGGCAAAACCCTTCACCGTCGCACTGCCCAGGAAGAAGAGGATGCAGGAGGTGATGATGACTGTCATATTCGCATCAAAGATGGTGACAAATGCACGTTTGAAGCCGGACTGGACAGCCAGCCTAAGCAGCTTGCCGGATGCGATCTCTTCTTTGAATCTTTCAAAGATGAGGACATTCGCATCGACCGCCATACCGATGGACAGAATGACGCCCGCCACACTTGGAAGTGTCAGTGTCGCATGCAGCATATTCAGGATGCCCAGAAGGATGAGGACATACACAAGAAGCGCCACATCCGCGACAAAGCCGGCCATACGGTACACGGCCAGCATGAAAATAACGACCAGAGAGAGACCGATGGTGAAAGCCACGACGGACTTATCCTTCGAGTCCTGTCCAAGAGACGGACCGACGGTACGGACTTCCATGACGGAAACCTTGACCGGAAGCGCACCGCTTCGGAGAAGGATCGCAAGATCCTTCGCTTCTTCGAGCGTTCTCTGCCCCGTGATGACAGCGGAGCCGCCGGTGATGGCTTCATTGACGACCGGGTTCGTCAGGAGCTCTCCGTCGAGATAGATCCCGATATGACGGCCGATATTCGCCGCAGTGAGGGCGCCGAATTTCTTTCCTCCCTCATCGGAAAATTCCAGAGCAACGAGCGGCTGCTTGTTCTGCCCCATCTGTTCTTTTGCATTTTTCAGGTCTTCCCCCGTCAGCTTGACATTGCCTTCCTCATCCTTGAACTGGAGGACAGCGGTCTTGCCAATGGTTTCGATGGCCTTCTGCGGATCCTTTTCACCCGGCAGCTCGATGATGATACGGTTCGCCCCTTCACGCTGGATGATCGGTTCCGTCAGACCCATTTCATTGACACGCTTCTGCATGATATTGATGACCTGCATGATCGCCTCATTGGTGACCTTATTTTCTTCGGTATCCTCAGCCTGCATGACGATATGTGTACCGCCCTGCAAGTCAAGGCCTTGACGGATATGCCCGGCCAGCCAGCCTACGCTCGCAAGGAAAATCCCGATAATGGCCGCGATAACGACCCAGAATCGGATGAGCGCACCGCTTCTGACGCTGCTGTTCCTTTTCTTTTCCAAAACTTCAACCTCTTTTCGTGATGATACTTCGTTTCTCTGTAATGATACCGGCCATGCACTGGTCGAAGGGCTCTTCAGGGAGGAAATCTACGACTTGGAAATCCCACAATGTCATGATCCTTTTTTCATAGGAGATCTTTGCCAGATACCTGTCATAGTATCCGGCTCCCATCCCCAGGCGCGCACCGCTCTCTGTCCCCGCAGTCCCCGGTACGAGGACAAGATCAAGCATGTCCGGCGCTATGACTTCATAGCCCTTGGGCAGATCCCGCAGGCCATACAGCCCTTGGATGAAATGCTCCATATCCATGAGCCGCCCCGCCTCCATCTGCTTTCCCGGCAGACATACCGGGATGTAGATCTCTTTCTCATCAGAAAGAGCGCGGCGGATGAAAGGATCGAGATCGGCTTCTCCCTTCATGGAAAGGTAAGCCATGATGCGATGGGCTTTCTGATACAGGGCTGACCCGCAGATCCGATCCGCCAGAGCAAGGCTCATAGCTTCCATGTCAGTAGCAGAAAGAGCCCGCCGTAAGGCGAGCATCTTCTGGCGGATTTCCTTCTTCCGTGTCACGGAAGGAGTATCCGTCTCTATCATTTCTTTTCCTCTTTTTGGTCTTTAGAAGCGTCTTTATCTTCGACCTCAACGACTTCTTCGACCACTTCCGTGCCGGCATCTTTCGGATCATCCACTTCGACGACCTCTTCCACCACTTCGGTTTCCGGTTCGTCTTTGTGCTTGGTCTGATTCATGACCTGTTCTTCCGAAGCAGCGCCCAGGGCAGCCGCACCGGCTTTCCTGGCGGTCTCTTCGTCGATGAGCTTCACATCACCGTGCTGAATAGCGGTCTTTTCTACTTTGATGATGACCTTCGGTGCGATCTCCAGCTCTACGTATTTGTCACGCAGTACTTTGATCGTCCCGTGAATGCCTCCAGCCGTTACTACATGATCCCCTTTTCTCAGGGACATCAGGAAACGACCTCTTTCCACCTTCAGCTTCTGCTGCGGGCGATACATGAAGAAATACATAATACCGACCAGCACCAGAAATGGCCATGCCAGACTGACGAAATTCATTACCTGTTCCATTTGATTCACCTCCGTCAAATCATATAGTATTTATTTTACCATACTTTGATGATCGTTGTCTGTAGTTATTTTCTAATTATGTGTCAAAATGTTGTAAAGAGAGCCGAGATCACCGATGATAGCCCGCCATGAAGCTCTCTCTGAACTCCGTGAAGTTTCCATCTATGATCGCCTGTCGCATGTCACGCATAAACTGGAGCAGGAAGAAAAGATTGTGTATCGTCACGAGGCGGAAGGCAAGAAGCTCTTCCGACTTGTAGAGATGACGGATGTATGCACGGCTGTAGTGCTGACAGGTGTAACACCCGCAGCCCTCCTCGAGCGGTGCCCAGTCCTTCTCATACTTCTTGTTCTTCATATTCATGCGGCCGGAATGCACCATGGCCATGCCATTTCTGGCAACACGCGTCGGGAAGACGCAGTCGAACATGTCGATGCCGCGAGCCACGCCTTCGACGAGGCAGTCCGGTGTACCGACACCCATGAGGTATCTGGCTTTATTCACAGGCAGGAACTGGGTGGTGTACTCCAGAATGTCATACATGAGGTCATGCGGCTCACCGACCGAGAGCCCGCCGATCGCCATGCCGTCAAAGGGCATAGAGGAGATCTCGAGCGCGCTCCTCTTCCGAAGATCCTTGTACATACCGCCCTGCACGATACCGAACATGCCGCGATCCGTGCGGGTATGCGCCTTGATGCAGCGCTCTGCCCAGCGCGTCGTACGCGCCGTGGAATGGTCGGCGTAATCATAGTCTGCCGGATAGGGAATGCATTCATCGAAAGCCATGGCGATATCGCTCCCCAGATCCTCCTGCGCATGAATGGAAACTTCCGGAGAGAGGAACTGCTTCGATCCATCGAGGAAGGAGCGAAAATGCACGCCCTCCTCTGTGATCTTGCGCATAGCGCCCAGAGAGAAGACCTGAAAGCCGCCGCTGTCCGTCAGTATTCCCTTCGGCCAGTTCATGAAACGATGCAGCTCGCCAGCCTCTTTGATCAGCTCCGTGCCGGGACGCAGGAACAGGTGGTAGGTATTCGAGAGGATGATCTGCGCACCCATGTCTTCGAGTTCTTCGGGTGTGACAGTCTTGACTGTCGCCTGTGTGCCGACCGGCATAAACATCGGCGTTTTGAACGTGCCATGAGGCGTGTGCAGGAGCCCTGCCCGCGCGCCGGTCTTCTTGTCTTCGGCAACCAGTTCGTAGTTGATAACCATAGTTGTAGATCCTTATGATGTCTAAAAGATAGTTGATTAAATTCAGCGTTTCCTTAACGCAAAAACATGGCATCCCCAATGCCCCTAATGTGAACCAATTCTATACATTTGTATAGAACGATAATATCATTTTACGCATCCCCTTTCAACCTAAAACATCTGTCATTGCGTCTCTCTGTTCTTCTGCCAGTGCTTCTTGCCCTTTAATAAATTCCTCACTATGTTCAATTCTGAATCCCATCTCATCTTCCACTCTTTCAATTTCATCATTGAAGAAAGCTCTCCAATCATCCTCGTTTTTTACAAAATAGATATGTGGTCTTTTGCAATCCGTTTCATAAGAAATATCCTTGAACGACCATAATTTCCCGACGTAACGTGAGCATGGATCATGTTTAGCTTTGAGTTCAGCATATTTTTTTTGCTGAATATTGTGAAGATCAACCAGTCCTCTTTTGAATATTTCATCACAAATGTCTTTAATGTCTGCCGGGTACGCATTTTGATAAAATGCCCACTCTACCAGTTCACGAATGCTATATTTGCAATTGCGAATATAGCTAATATCTTCAACCTTGCAATTTAGCAAGCCACAAATAATATCTTCATTTTTACGCTCCACTCATCCGTTGTATTGGTTTATC
>JAJWRZ010000050.1:7816-12906 GCA_021633965.1 Dialister sp. | reverse complement strand
CGATCTTGCCGTTCTCCACCCGCCACAGGTCATAGTAGCTGGTGGGCGCACCGCCAAAGGTGCCTTCGCTGACGGCAAGGACGAAATTGCCCTCCGCCAGAACCATGTAAACTTCATCGTACACCATGGAAATGCCCTGCTCCGCAAGAGCGCCCAGCGCGGCGTTCAGGCCGGATACACCATCGGCAATACCGCTGTTGTGCTGGATGTATTTATCACCGTCAAAGTAATCCGGAGCTTTGTTCAGATTGTTGCCCTGCATGACATCATAGAGAAATTTCTTGACCAGTTCACGGTTTTCCTCGGTTTTGTCCAGATCAGTGATTTCCATTGTTCCATCAGTCTGGGTATGATCGGAGGGGTTCGGCTCAGCCAGCGCAGCCAGATTGTCCCAATGTTCGGAAATCTTACCGCTTTCGTCAAAGCGGAAGATGTCAAAAGCGACCTGCTCACCGGAACCGGCAAAATTATAGATTGTCTGCAAGAACACTTTGTCACCGTCCTCAAAAACACGGATGTTGTTCACCGTGGTTTTCACATCAGCGGATGTGAGATATTCCACGGAGCCGATAAAAGCATCTGCACCGGTACCATATGCCAAATTGTGCTGGATGTAGCTATCAGAGAGCAGGCTGCGGGCGGTGTCCGTGTCTCCGGTAGCAAAGGTGTTGATGAGCGCCAGCGCCTTTTCTATCTGGCTATGTTCCGGCTGGAGAGGTGCAGTCTGCGGAGTGCTGTTTTCCGTGGGCGCTTCGGAAGCAGCGTTATTGGAGCCGCTTCCGGTCAGGATTGTTCTGCTCTTGGCTAGAGACTGCGTGCGAGAAAGATTTTTTTTCATTTTGAGTAACCTCCTTGGGGATTTGGTTTGATTTCATTCGACTCTAGCATTACAATAATACGGTAGCTACAATTCGTAAAGTAAGCACAATAATGTACCGTAGTTACCAAATAGAAACTAATAGGTAGTTACCAGAAAGAAACGATTGCGTCGTTACTAGGCTTTTCGGCAATTTGGCGCCTGAAAAAATTTTTTGGAGGGATTGAAATGATCGAAGCAAAAGCAAAGAACGAGCTTCCTGCCTGTCCCGTGGAGACCACGCTGACCCTCATCGGGGACAAGTGGAAGGTGCTGATCCTGCGTGACCTGATGCCGGGAACGAAGCGGTTCGGGGAGTTGAAAAAATCCGTTGGCAATGTGTCACAAAAGGTTTTGACCGCCCAGCTTCGGGCGATGGAGGCAAGCGGACTGGTAAACCGCAAAGTCTATGCCGAAGTTCCGCCGAGAGTGGAGTATTCGCTGACGGAACTCGGCAAAAGTCTGAAACCCATTCTGGACTCTATGTGCGCATGGGGCAAAGCATATAAGGCTGAAAAGTAAAAAAGCCGAAGCAGCACCGGGAAGGTACTGCTTCGGTTTTTATGTTGCAAGTCGAGTCATTCCAAAGCGCTTCTGAGAGGGCTCTTCCTGGATTCAGCGGGTATGGAGGCTGCTTGTTTCTTTAGATTTCATCCACATCCGCGTCTATGCCGATATGTGTCATCATTTTTTTAGAACTAAAAGAGCCACCGTCTCCACATGCATGGTCTGCGGGAACATGTCGACAGGGGTGACTTCCTTCACGGTGTAGCCAAGTCCGGCGAGGATCTTCGCATCGCGGGCGAAGGTCGCCACGTTGCAGGAGACGTAGACGATGCGTGAGGGCTGCATGCCGGCCGCAGCGGATAGGACGGCCTCGCTGCATCCGGCGCGGACGGGGTCCATGACGATGACGTCGGGGCGAAGACCTTCTTCGTAGAGTTTTGGCATGAATTCTCCGGCGTCAGCGGCGTAGAATTCTGCGTTTTCGATATGATTGAAGGCGGCATTCTTCTTCGCGTCTTCGATGGCTTCTTTCACGATCTCGATGCCGATGACGCGGCCGGCTTTCTTCGCAAGACAGAGGGAAATGGTGCCCGTTCCGCAGTAGGCGTCGATCACGGTTTCTCCGCCGTGGAGGTCGGCATAGGCGAGGGCTTTTTCATAGAGGAGCTCGGCCTGCGGCTTGTGCACCTGAAAGAAGGAGAAGGGGGAGACTTCGAAGGCGATGCCGCAAAGGGAGGAGGTCAGGGTCTTTTTGCCCCAGAGATGATGGATTTCTTTTCCGAGGATGGCATTGCCCTTGTGGCTCTGGACATTGTGATAGATGGAGACGACTTCGGGGAGAAGTTTTCTCATTTCAGAAATCCAGAGGTCGGCGAGCGGGAGTTTCTCCGTAGCGGTCACGATGACGGCCATGACTTCGCCGTGATCGCCGACGCGTCCCATGATGTGACGGACGCTGCCGCGGCCTGTTTTTTCGTTGTAGCCGGTGAGCTGATGGCGTGTCATGAAGCCTTGGGCAAAGCGCAGCAGACGGTTGTTCTCTTCTTCCTGAATGGCGCAGCTCGCGATCGGGATGACCTGATGGCTGCCCTGCCGGTAGTAGCCCATGACAGGGCCGCTCGTCACCTGACTGACGGGGACGGCCATTTTATTGCGGTAGTTCCATGGGTGAGTGGCGCCGGCGATGGGGCGGACAAGGCTTTCTTCATAGCCGCCGATGCGCACCATCACGTCTTTCACGCGCCGCTCTTTCACGGCAAGCTGGCCTTCATAGGTGAGGTGGGAGATCTGACAGCCGCCGCAGGCGCGGTAGACCGGGCAGGCGGGCGTGGTGCGATGCACGGAGGGGACTTCGATGGAAATGAGACGCCCTGTGGCGTAGGATTTCTTCGCCGTCACGATCATGGCCTGTACGGTCTCGCCGGGGAGAGCGCCGGGGACAAAGACGGTGAAGTCATCGACAACTCCGATGCCTTCGCCGTGGATGCCAAGGTCGCGGATGGTGAGGGTGTATGTTTCGTTGATTTTGACGGGAATGTTTTTCTTAGACATAGAATGCTCCGAGGGGGTTGAGGGTTCAGGGTTAGCCCGTGGGGCGGGGGCGCCCTTTGATTACGTTTGAAAGCTTCGATTGAATGAGAAATTAGAAATGAGAAATGCGAAATGGTGGTGCGGCGCATAAAAATATGGAAGCGCCGCGAGTAAAAATAATGGCGATGCCCGAAGGTGGCATTTAGTCACCAGTCACCAGTCACCAGCTACCAGTCACTAGTCACTAGTCACCAGTTTTTGATCACTTCGTCCGGGATTTCAAAGTGCTGGTAGTCCTTGCGGTCTTCCCAGCTGCCGCCCCATTCGAAGCCGTACCGGGTGAAGATCTGGAAAGCGAGGTCCGACTCGTCGATCTTCATAGGGAAGTCACGGCTGCGGTCTACATAGGGGGCTCCGGCGGCTGGCTCGATGGAGAGTGTTCCGTCCACCATTTTGACATAGGGGTTATAGAGCGGATTGATGTCGATCGCCGCGCCCATGCCATGCTTGGAGATTTTCGTCGTGTGGGAGATGAAACGGAAATTGAAGGAGGAGCTGTTGTTGTCTGTCATCGAGCGTTCATCATCGGCATCGTAGTGGTCCACGAGGCGGATCTTCTCAATGGGATACTTGGCGGCATAGAGCTCTTCGAAGATGGAAAGGACGGTTTCTGCGATGCGGCGGTTGACCACCATTTCGCCGTCCTGCGTTTTCCCTTGGAGGTCCACATAGCGGACGCGGAGAAAGGCGAGGTCTTCGCGGGGGACGGTGCAGCCCGCTTTGAATGATTTGCCTTTCATGATTTCGAAAATGGAGTCCGGAATGGGCTCAGCAGAAAAACCTTCGGTATATGGTGTCATGATGAGAGGCCTCCTGGTAAAATAAAAAATGATGGCATGGCGCAAGACCATAGGAAAACGCCGTGAGCTTTGCATGGATACATCTGTATCATACATCGCAAAGCGTCGCGGCGCTATAGGGAAAACACATGGGGCGTGCCGCCCCTTGATTGCGGATGAAAGATTCGGTTGAATGAGAAATGAGAAATGCGAAATGGTGGTGCGGCGCAAAAAAAATAATGAAGCGCCGCAGAATTTTGATAGCGCTTCGCGCTGTCGTCATCGGAAGAGCACTCGAGAGATCCTCCTTGCAGAACGGTCAGCGTGCCAATTGCGCTATTTCGATCACCGCTTGCTTCTAATCCCTAATCCCTAATCCCTAGCTACTAGCCACCAGCCACTAGTCGCTAGTCACCAGTCACTTCTCCACATACGGTCCGAGAAGATTTTCGATGTCGATCTTCATGTAGTTTTCGGAGTCCTTGGCAAGGTCGAAGGAGGCATTCAGCATGCACCAGACGGTGATGACGCCGATGAAGTGGCTGACCAGGATGCGGCAGAGGATGGTCTTTGGAACATCGCTGCGAAGCTCCCCTTTGCCTTCGCCCTGATGGGCGGAGAGGATCTTCTCGAGGGCGAGATAGAGATCGTAGAGAGCTTCTGTATTCTGCTCGGGATGCGCGTGCTTGTTTTCCACGCTGTCACGAAGCCACTGACGGACGAGACGGACGCCGCTCCACATGCAGTCCTTGTAGATTTCGCTGAAATAGAAGCAGCAGCGCTCGATCGCGTCCCCTTCATGAGCGATGGCGCGCTCGATGGTCGCCATGGCTGTGTTGCGGGAGAGTTCGCGGACAACGTCTTCCTTGCATTCGAAGTAGTGATAGAAGGTGCCTTTGGCGACGCCGGAGTCCTTCGTGATGTCTTCCACCGATACATGATCGAAGCCGTGCGCGCTGATCAGGCGCTTGGCGGATTCGAGAAGCTTTGCTTTTGTCCGTTCCGCTTTCTTTGTGAGTGCCATGAGTCCTCCTTTAGATGGATTTATATTATGTATAGTATACAGGAAATCAAGAGGGGGTGCAATGACTGAAAGTCGAAACAGAGCTGACAGTTTCAATGAGAGCGACGGCTCCCGAATCCCTGGTTCCTAGTTGCTCGTCACTCGCCACGTCCATTCGTTTGACACGCGCTCTTCTTTTGCGTAAAATAAGACAAGGGATACGCAAAATGTATCTGGCCCCCACGTGGGGCTTTTTTTATGCCCGTTTGGGAAGAGTGACTAGGGACTAGGGACTGGTAGCTAGGGATTAGTGGCTAGGGATTAGGAGTGACTGGTGGCTAGTGACTGGTGGCTA
>JAJWRZ010000050.1:0-7716 GCA_021633965.1 Dialister sp. | reverse complement strand
GAGACTAAGAGACTAAGAGACTAAGAGACTAAGAGACTAAGAGACTAAGAGACTAAGAGACTAGGAGACTAAGAGACTAGGAGACTAGGAGACTGGGAGACTGGGAGACATCAGACATTTGACTTCTATCCTCCGGCCTTCGGGCATCGCCCCATATATTCGCGGCGAAGCCGCCACCTTCATTCCTAATTCCTAATTCCTAATTTTCGCAAAGCTTTCATTCATAATCAGCGGACGGAGCCGTCCCACGGGCTACCCCTGAACCTTTTTGTACTCACACGAAATGAGGCATGCTTATGAAAAATTTCGATCTCATCATCATTGGTGCCGGGCCGGCGGGGATATTCACGGCGCTCGAGCTGGCTGATACCGGGATGTCCATCCTGATCCTGGAGAAGGGGCTGGATATTCGTGAGCGCATCGCGCTCAATAAGAACAGGCAGGCGAAGGCGGCCGACCGCTATGCGAATATCGTATCCGGCTGGGGCGGCGCGGGGGCCTTCTCTGACGGGAAGCTGACGCTTACGACGGACTATGGCGGAAACCTGGATGATTATATGAATAAAGGGGAGCTCGCCCGTCTGATCTCCTATGTGGACGGCGTGTACTGCCGCTACGGCGGGGCCGATCGCAAGGTCTACGGGGATGAGTACAAGGAGGAGCTGCACGAATTGAAGCGGCGGGCGGCAGCCGCAGACCTGTCCTTCATCCCCGCGCGCATCCGCCATCTGGGGACGGATGTGAATGGAGAGATCCTCTCCCGCATGCGTGACAGCTTGCCTGCCAATGTGACGGTGAAGTCAAAGTGCCCGGTGGATACGATCCTTGTGAGCGATGGCGTGGTGCGGGGCGTCATTGCGGGCGGCGAGACGTACCGCTGCAAGTATCTCGTGGCTGCACCGGGGCGTGACGGCGCGGAGTGGTTCACCGGAGAAGCGAAGCGGATCGGCCTTCCGACCGAGTCGAATGCGGTCGACATCGGCGTCCGCGTGGAGTCGCCGGCCGAAGTCTTCGAGCCGATCACGAACATCTGCTATGAGTCGAAGCTGGTGTATTTCTCCAGATCCTTCGATGACCGTGTACGCACGTTCTGCATGAATCCGTATGGCTTCGTCGTGACGGAGAACAACAACGGACTCATGACGGTGAATGGGCATTCGTATGCACACAAAAAGAGTGAGAATACGAATTTCGCCATTCTGGTGTCGAAGCAGTTCACCGAGCCCTTCCATGAGCCGATCGAGTACGGGAAATACATCGCGACACTGGCAAACATGCTAGGCGGCGGGCCCATCGTGCAGCGTCTCGGCGACCTGCGTGACGGCCGTCGTTCGACGGCAGAGCGCATACGAAGAGGGCTGATCCATCCCACCATGCCCTCGGCAACGCCGGGAGATCTATCTTTGGTCTTGCCATATCGCTTCTTAAAGGATATTATGGAGATGTTTGAAGCGCTGGATGAAGCATGCCCGGGAGCGAACTCGCGCCACACCCTTCTCTATGGCGTGGAAGTGAAGTTCTACTCCTCCCGCATCGCACTGTCTTCCCAGCTGGAAACGAAGATTCCCAATTTCTTCGCTATTGGTGATGGAGCCGGCATCACCAGGGGCCTGGCACAGGCTTCCGCCGCCGGTGTAGTCGTCGGGCGCGAGATCGCGGCCCGCATTGGTCAACCGAAGGGAGAACTCTGATGATACCGAGGTACACACGTCCAGTCATGGAAAAGATCTGGAACGAAAGAAATGAATGGCAGACAATGCTTGATGTAGAGATTGCAGCCTGCGAAGCAAATGCAGAGCTGGGCCGCATTCCGAAGGAAGCTGTCGAAGTGATCAAAGCGAAGGCAGACTTTGATGTAGAGCGCATCCATGAGATCGATCGTGAGATCAATCACGACATCATCGCTTTCCTCACCAATGTCGGGGAATATGTAGGCGATGATGCCAAGTACATCCACATGGGCCTTACCTCCACCGACGTGAAGGATACCGGTCTCAATGTACAGATCAAACAGGCTTCCGCTGTCCTTCTCGAAGATCTGGAAAAGCTGGCAGAAGTCTTGAAGAGAAGAGCTGTCGAATTCAAGTACACCCCGACCATCGGACGCACCCACGGTGTCCATGCAGAACCGACCACCTTCGGTCTGAAGCTGCTCCTTTGGTACTCCGAGACGCTCAGAAACATTGACCGCATGAAGAGAGCCGCAGAAGAAATGGCGGTCGGCAAGCTGTCCGGTGCGGTAGGCACCTATGCAGACATCGATCCATACGTCGAAGAATATGTCTGCAAGAAGATGGGCCTTGCCAAAGAAGTCGTAGCGACTCAGGTCGTACAGCGTGACCACCATGCTGAATACATCACGACCTTAGGCGTCATCGCCGGCACCCTCGCCCAGATGGCTCTCGAAGTCCGCCACCTGCAGAGAACCGAAGTGAGAGAAGCGGAAGAATATTTCAGCCCGAAGCAGAAGGGATCCTCTGCGATGCCGCATAAGAGAAATCCGGTCAAGTCTGAAAGAATCTGCGGCATGGCACGCCTCATCCAGGGCTACAGCCTCCCGGCCTTCGAAGACATCCCGCTCTGGCATGAAAGAGATATTTCTCACTCCTCCGTCGAACGCGTCATGTTCCCGGATGCGACCATCGCTCTGGACTACATCCTCGCACAGACCACCGACCTCATCGACAAGCTCCTCGTCTATCCGGACAAGATGCTCGCCGATCTGAACCTCACCGGCGGCCTCATTTACAGCCCGCGCGTCCTCCTCGCTCTCGTAGCGAAAGGCGCTTACCGCGACACCGCCTATCGCTGGGTACAGAGAAATGCGATGAAGCGCTGGCTTCAGGGCGAAGATTTCTATGAAAATCTTTGCAAGGATGAAGATGTCAGAAAGTATCTGAATGAAGAAGAGATCAAAGCCTGCTTCGACTACAAGCCGATGCTCGTCCATGTCGATGAGATCTTCGCTCGTTTCGGACTGTAATTTACTCATAGAAAAAGCCTCGACCCGTAAGGGCGAGGCTTTTTGCGTGAAGGGGAATGGAGAAGTTCATAGCCGTGCGGCTATGAACGGATATCATTTTATGATATGATACAAGCGGTGCCATCGTAAACGATAGGCGGTTAAATAAGGACCCCGAAAGGGGGATGACCCATATGACGAAATACGATTTTTTTACGATCGTCTTTTTTGCGAGTATGTGTGTTATAGCACTGACCAAGTGACCAATAGAAAAACCGCCTTGCTCCTGACAAGATGAGGCGGTTTTTCTGCTTACAATCATGGGGCCATAACCGTTTATCGGATGGCACCGTTTCTATCTGTATTGTAAGATATCCAGCGAAAGAATGCAAGGTAGACATATGGACTTCTTTTACTTGATCGGCGGCGTAGCTGTGCTGCTTGTGACATTTCTGCTGCATCGTTTTGGAAATGCATGGATTGACCGTCTCTATGCGTCGCACCGGGACATCCTGACCTTTCCTTTGGCGGTTAAAGAGCGGGGACGCTTGCGGCGTTTTCTTCTCCCGCTCGCTTTCCTTCTCTGCGGCGCACGCGCGGTCTGCATCGCATCCAGTCCTGTCGAGCTTTTCTTCCTGCTCTTTGCCGCCGCTTTCCTTCTGCTCATGACGGCGACTGACTTTGAGCAGTACTGTCTTTTTGATGCGATGATGCTTCCCTTCGCAGCGGGCGGTCTTCTCCTCTCGCTCCTCCAACTTCCCCTCCTGACTGATCGCCTCATCGCAGCCGCTATTGGCGGCGCGGCCTTCCTCGTGCTTGCCATCCTCTCGCGCGGGGCTTTGGGCGGGGGCGATGTGAAGCTCATCGCATCGCTTGGCCTCTGGCTGGGGAGAGATGCTCTCCTCTTCGTCACGATGGCCGGTATCGTCCTTGGCGGTCTCGCTGCCCTTCTCCTGATGCTTCTCCGGCTCAAGAAAAGAAAGAGCGCCTTCGCCTACGGTCCCTACTTCGCACTGACGGCGCTTGCGCTCTTCCTGATGCGGAGTGTGTGATTAGTGACTAGTGACTAGTGACTGGTAGCTAGGGATGAGTGGCTAGGGATTAGGTTTGCGATACGAGAAAACCGCTAGTTTCAAAACTTCGCGGCGCTTTCGTTATTTTATGCGCCGCACCTTCCCCGCCCTACCCTCAGAACCTATAGAACCTTCTGAACCTCTTTCCCAATGAAATCAAAGGGCAACTCGCCCGATGAGCTAACCCTGAACTCTTACACCCTTTCTTATCCCCTCGATTCATACCAACCGCCCATATCTATTCCAAAACAGCATACAAAGAAAAATCGTTTGACAGACAGCGCGTTGCCGTGTATGATTAGTGCAACTCAATACCCCATGCGATGACTGGGATCAAGTGATATGATGTTCTTTTCAGAGAGCCGATGGTTGGTGAAAATCGGCAGGAAGCATATGACGAACTCTCCCAAGAGCTCCGGATCGAAGCAGTGATGCCGTAGAGAAGGCGGAAGTCCCCGTTACGGATGAACCATGAAAGTATAATGCAGGGTGGTACCGCGAAACCTCGCCCCTGTCTCGGAAGAGACAGGGGCTTTTATATTATACGAAGTGGAAGAGAGATAAGCACAGAGTGGTACAGCGCAGACGCGCCTCTGTCCGAGGGATCGGACGGAGGCGCTTTTTCTTTCATGGTGAGTGATAAATCAGGGTGGCACCGCGGAAAACCGCCCCTGGGAGAGGAAAGCCTCTTTCAGGGGCGGTTTTTATGATCCATGTAAACTAGGAGGAAACACAAATGATGCATATGAGAAAAGTAATGAAGACGATCGGTATTTGTTCCATGGCTGCCATCATGATGGCAGGGATCTCCGGCTGTGGCGGCAAGACGGGCGGCGCGGTGTCTTCCGGCGCGAAGAATGCGGCGAAGATCGGCTTCACGGCAGCGCTGACGGGCGGTGCGGCCGCATATGGCAAGTCGGAGGAGGAGGGCGTGCGCCTCGCTGTCGAGGAGATCAATAAGAAGGGCGATTTCCCGATCGATCTCTTGGTGGAGGATACGAAGGCTGTCCCGGCGGACTCGATGAATGCGACGAAGAAGCTGATCCAGGAGAAGGTATCGCTGATCATCGGGCCGATGACATCCAATGAAGCGAAGGCGGCAGGCCCCATCATCCAGAATGCAAAGGTGCCGTCGCTGGAGATCTCCGTCACGGCGGAAAACATCACGGATATCGGGGACTGCATTTTCAGAAATTCCGTGCCAGAGTCGAAGAATATCCCGCAGACGGTGAAGAAGACGCACAAGATCTTAGGCTACAAGACCGCAGCGATCCTCTATGCCCATGACAATGAGCAGCATGTGACCGCGCAGAAATATTTCCAGAAGACGATGGAAGAGGAAGGCGTGCAGGTCATCGATGTCGAGACCTTCGGCAGCAAGGACAGCGAGTACTCCGCGCAGCTGACGAATATCCAGCACAAGGCTCCGGATGTCATCGTCGTATGCAGCTACTATCAGGAAGGCTCCCGCATCCTGAAGAAGATGAGAGAGATGGGGATGGATCAGCCGGTCTTAGGGGACAATGGCTTCGTTTCGCCGGAGCTGGGCAAGATGGCAGGCGCGGCTGCGGACAATGTCTATGTGTCGTCCATGTGGTCGGCGGATCGAAAGGATGAAAAGGTGCAGAAATTCGTGGAAAACTACACGAAGGCCTATGGCCGTGCGCCAGATCAGTTCGCCGCCAGTGCGTATGACGGCGTCTACATGGCGATGGATGCGATGCAGCGTGCGGGTACGACCACCGATCACAAGAAGATCCGTGATGCGCTGGCACAGATGAAGGACTTCAAGGGTGTCTGCGGCACATTCAGCTTCGACGAAAAGCGCGATCCGGTCGTCGATCTGATCCTGATGAAGATGCAGGATGGAAAATTCGGCGTCGTGGATGTGAAATAAAAAGGTTGATGGGGTCAGGGCTAGCCTGTGGGGCGTGCTGCCCCCTTGACTGGGGATGAAAGCTTTGATTGAATGAGAAATTAGAAATGAGAAATGCGAAATGGCGGTGCGGCGCATCAGAATATAGAAGCGCCGCAGAGTATAAATAATGGCGATGCCCGAAGGTCTGCGGATAAGCAGGTTTCTCCGTTTGGGATTTCCTGATATCGACCGCCTGACCGCAAATGACAAAGATTTCTCGCTTACGCTCGAAATGACGATACGAGAGAGTCACAAGTCACTAGTCACTTGAGACCGCTAAACCCTGAACCTCATCGGGTGTCATACAATGGTAAAACGGGCGGCAGAAACGATTTCGTTTCTGCCGCCCGTCTTTTGCGTGGGGGATGGCGCGAAGCGCCGCACCGTCCTCGTTGAACCTAATCCCTAATCCCTAGCTACTAGTCACTAGTCACTCATTACTTCAGATCCTTAAAATGGAACTGCTTCTTTCCCGATGCGTAGTCGCCTACGATCTGGCCGTGGCCGAAGAGCTTGTACTTGTAGGAGATGAGGCCTTCGAGACCGACAGGGCCTCTGGCGTGGATCTTGGAGGTGGAGATGCCGACTTCTGCGCCGAAGCCGTAGCGGAAGCCGTCAGCGAAGCGGGTGGAGGCATTCTGATAGACGCCTGCGGAGTCGACGAGCGCCATGAAGCGTTTGGCAGCCGCTTCATTTTTCGTCATGATGCAGTCGGTGTGATGGCTGCCGAAGGTATTGATGTGGGAGATCGCTTCGTCGAGGTCGCCGACGAGCTTGATGGCAAGGGTGAGGGAGAGGTATTCCTTGTGGAAGCTTTCGCTCTCAGGAATGACATCGACAGGGATGATGTCATTCACCTCTTTCGTGCCGCGGATCGTGACGCCGGCATCGGTGAGAGCGCGGGCGAGCTTCGGCAGGAGATCCTTCGCTATGCTCCGATGAACAAGGATGGTCTCGACTGCGTTGCAGGCGGCGGGATACTGCACCTTGGCATCCACGATGGCGGGGATGGCGATTTCTTCCTCATAGTCCTTGTCGACGTAGATATGGCACACGCCGTCTGCATGGCCGAGGACAGGGATCGCGGTGTGAGACATGATGTACTGCACGAATGCATTCGAGCCGCGCGGGATAAGGAGGTCGACGGATTCGTGACATTCGAGAAGCTCGTCGATCTCATTGTGCTGCTCGGCCTGGAGCAGCGCATTCTCCGGAAGACCGGCAGCGATGGCGGCCTTCTGGATCAGGCGGAAGAGGACGCGGTTGGTGTAGGTCGTTTCTTTGCCGCCCTTCAGGATGGCACAGTTGCCGCTCTTCAGGCAGAGGGAGGAGATCTGTACCAGTGCATCGGGGCGGGCTTCGAAGATGACGCCGATGACGCCGATGGGGCAGGTCACACGGTAGAGAGAGAGCCCTTCGTCGAGCTCGCGGGCGAGCGTCACGCGATCGATCGGATCCGGCAGAGCGATGAGGCCGGTGAGCTCTGCTTCCACGTCAGCGAGCTTTCCTTCATCGAATTTGAGGCGCTTCTTGACGGCAGAGGCGATGCCGCTTTCTTCTGCCAGCGCGAGGTCTTTGTGATTGGCGGCAAAGATCTCTTCCTTATTCGCAAGGAGCGATTCGCGGATGAGGGCGAGTGCGTGATTCCTTTTTTCGAGCGAAGCCGCAGCCAGAATGGGAGAGGCGAGCTTCATTTTGCGGGTTTCTTCTTTGATGTTCATAGTGGAGTCCTTTCGGGGAGATTAGGGGGCGGGTTCAGGGGT
>JAJWRZ010000049.1:11123-13042 GCA_021633965.1 Dialister sp. | reverse complement strand
TACTTGTACGACATGAACCGTGAAATGCGCTGGTGCCAGATTGCAGGGAATGCCTTCATCGAGAATTCTTCAAAACGGCTGTCCCTTTTTGGGCTGCCAAGAGTGTCTCTTTATGAGAGGCACTCTTTTGCATTTTCATACCATGCTTCGGCAGGAACTTCAGTACATGGTTTGTGATTCGCTTTCTTATTTTCTCCAGGGAAACGCGGATTACCTCTGGCTCTGCGTTTGAATCAATGTTTCCTTAAAGCTTTGCATGGGGAAATCGATGGATAGTTCATTTTATGGGTTTATTCAAAGACTGTTTTAGTGTATAATAAACAAAATATTACATCGCAGCGGGGATGCTGCTTTTTAGAGAGAGGGATGAGGGAATGAGTGAAACCATCTGGTCACTGCTGCCACCAGTCGTGACGATTATTCTGGCATTGGCGACGAAGGAAGTCTACATGTCGCTGGCCATTGGCATTTTCATGGGTGCCTTCATGTTCACCGGCTTCAGCGTACTTGGCGCTATCGACACGATGTTCAAGATCATGTCGGACAAGGTCGGGGGCAATGTGTACATTCTGGTTTTCCTGGTGCTGCTCGGTATCATGGTCGCAGCCATTCAGAAATCAGGAGCTTCGCAGGCATATGGGGACTATGCAGCGCGCACGATCAAGGGGAAGAAGAGCGCACTCTTTGTCACCATGGTGCTTGGTATTTTGATTTTTATTGATGACTATTTCAACTGCCTGACGGTCGGTACGGTCATGCGTCCTGTTACAGACCGCTTCAAGATCACCCGTGCGAAGCTCGCCTACATCATCGATGCGACAGCGGCGCCGGTCTGCATCATCGCTCCGGTCTCTTCCTGGGCGGCGGCAGTCACTTCTTCTTTGCCGGAGGGCAGCGACATCGACGGATTTGCGCTCTTCCTTTCGACCATTCCGCTGAATCTCTATGCATGGCTGACTGTCATTTTCATGCTGGTTCTCATCTGGACGGGCAAAGACTTCTCCCGCATGGCTGCTTTTGAAAAGAAAAGCGGCGGCACGCTGGTGATTCCGGAAGAATACGCAGATGACGAATCGAGTGCGCCGGTGGGTAATGGCCGTATCATCGACCTTGTCCTTCCGCTCTTCGTCCTGATTTGCGGCTGTATCTTCGGCATGCTTTATACAGGCGGCATTCTGGAAGGCAAAGGCGTCGCGGACGCTTTCGCAAACTGTGAGTCCGCAAGAGGTCTTGTCATTGGTTCTTTCATTGCGCTTGTTTTCACCTTTGCTTTGTATATTCCAAGAAAGGTACTTTCCTTTAGCACGTTCTGCTCCTGCTTTGGCGAAGGCTTCAAGCAGATGACATCGGCCATCATGATCCTGACGCTCGCATGGACGCTCTCCGGTGTGGTCGGCAAGGAATATCTGAATATCGGCGGCTATGTAGGAAATGTGGTCAGCGATAATGCGTCGGTGGCCATCATGCTCCCTGCACTCTTCTTCCTGGTGGCGATCGGTCTTGCTTTTGCGACCGGTACCTCCTGGGGGACCTTCGGTATTCTGATCCCAATCGTGCTGGCTGTCGTGAATAATGACCAGAACCTCATGGTCATGACGGTCGCTGCGGTGCTGGCTGGCTCTGTCGGCGGCGATCATATTTCTCCGATCTCCGATACGACGATCCTGGCTTCGGCGGGGGCGCAGTGTCACCATATCGACCATGTCTCGACCCAGATCCCCTATGTCATGGTAGTCGCTTCGAGTTGCGTCGTCGGTTACCTGGTAGATGGATTCACAGGAAATGGTCTGGCAGGCGGCGCGGTGGCGCTCGTCATGATGCTCGCTATCCAGCTCTTTTTCCTGAAATTCCGCTCGAATGGATAAATGAAAATAGAAAATCCTCACTTCGAAAGAAGTGAGGATTTTTTTAGTGACATC
>JAJWRZ010000049.1:0-11023 GCA_021633965.1 Dialister sp. | reverse complement strand
AGACATCAGACATCAGACATCAGACATCAGACATCAGACATCAGACATCAGACATCAGACATTAGACATTAGACATCAGATGTCTCCAAGTCTCCAAGTCTCCAAGTCTCCAAGTCTCCAAGTCTCCAAGTCTCCAAGTTTCTTAGTCTTTCAGTCTCTTAGTCTAATCCCTAATCCCTAATCCCTAGTCCCTAGTCACCAGTCACCAGCCGCTATTTCTTGCTGACAAGGAAGCCTGTCCCCTGCTGGGCAGCCATGATGACGACGTCGCTGATCTGGACGCGTTTCGGACGGCTGACGACGAAGGCGATGACATCGGCGATGTCTTCTGCCTGCAGCGCATCAATGCCTGCATAGACGGAGGCGGCACGTTTCGTATCGCCGTGGAAACGGACTTCGCTGAATGGTGTCTCCACAAGGCCCGGCTGGATGGTGGTGATTTTCACATCGCTGGCCATGACATCGATGCGAAGACCATCGCTGAAGGTTTTGACAGCGGCTTTTGTCGCGCAGTAGACTGCCGCACCGGCATAGGCATAAAGACCGGCCGTGGAGCCGAGGTTTACGACGTGACCTTTATTTTCTTTCACCATGGCAGGAAGGAAGGCGCGGGTGACGAGGAAGAGGCCCTTGATATTTGTATCGATCATTTCCATCGTATCTTCCGGGGCTGTGTCCTGATAGGGCTCGAGGCCTCTGGCAAGACCTGCGTCATTCACGAGCACATCCGGCGCACCGAAGGTATCGAGTACTTTGGTGGTGACTTCCTTGATGGCCTCGCGGTCCTGTACATCCAGTGCGTAAGTCGTGACCTTCACGCCGCTTTCTTTCTCGATGTCCGCTTTCACGCTCGCGAGTTTTTCTGTATTTCTGGCTGCGAGTACCAGATCGTAGTGAGAGGTTGCCAGCGCTTTGGCAGTGGCAAGGCCGATGCCGCTCGTGGCACCGGTGATAAATGCGTATGGATTCATAAGAAAACCTCCTTGAAAATAATGGGTTCAGTGTTTCCCTAGAAATGAAGGTGGCGGCTTCGCCGCGAATAGATATGAGGCGATACCCGAAGGTAGCATTCAAGTCAACAGTCATCAGTTACTCGAAGCTACTCATCTCTAATCCCTTCTGCTATAATGATTATACAATGTCACGAGCAGAAATCCCATCAGAAAGGGGAATCATCATGAAAATTTACGCGCTCTTGCTCGCTTCGCTTCTGGCCGTGGGCTTTTCTGGCTGCGGCGCAGAGACGAAACCAGCGGCTTCCTCGGCACCCGCCGCTTCCTCGCAGTCTGCGTCCGTGAAGGCGATCCATGAGATCGCGCCGGCCTCAGAAAAGGTTTTCCAAGAGGCGTCTACTCTCTACGCCAAAGGGCAGAATCGGGAGGCACTTCTCACTTGTGACAAGGCGTTGGAAATCGATCGGGAGAATTACAAAGCACTTTCTCTGAAGGGGCTCATACTGGCACTCGATGTCTCGCCGGAGCAGGGGATCGGACAGGTTTTGAAGGCACTCAAAATCAATCCCGATTACACGCAGGCTTTTTATGATATGGCGATGGCGCAGAAGCTTGCCAAGCACTATGACGAATCGATCTCCTACTTCCAAAAAGTGCTCGCTGTCGATCCGCAGAATACGTGGTCTCTCTATGGGATCGCAACGAACTATGCAGATAAAAAGGACAAGGCGAATGCGCTGTCTTACTTACGGCAGGCGATGGCGCTCGATCCGCAGCATGTCCGTCCCGAAGCCATGCAGC
This sequence comes from Dialister sp., assembly GCA_021633965.1. Classification (GTDB taxonomy): domain Bacteria; phylum Bacillota; class Negativicutes; order Veillonellales; family Dialisteraceae; genus Dialister. The sequence continues at coordinate 9,269 of JAJWRZ010000049.1, read as the reverse complement.
AGGATCATTTTGTATGGCTGAGAAAGGATCCGGATTTTTTGGAAATCGTGAAATAAGGGCATCTGCTTTCCCATGTATATAAAAAGGAGTTTATGGATGAAAGGTATGAAATACGCGATCCTGTGCTCTGCACTGTCGCTTGTTTTTTATTATCACAATCTCATGATCGGAGGCGGCTTTTGGGGCTACATGGCCGGCATCATCTATCTTTTCACCTACCGCGCACACAATACACTGCTGGCTATCGGGTGTATCGCGACAGCCATTCTGACGGTCATGTACTTTCCTTGGGAGTTTTCGCTGAAAGGCTACCTGCAGGTCGGCGTCGCCTGGTCTATGACGATCCTCGGGTTGACCGCTGTCCTGACGGTCGTCTCTCTCGTGCATAAGGTGTTCGGGAAGAAGGAATAAAGAGGAGTCAGCGCTTTGGTATTGGGTGGGAGATTTCGCTGAATGTATGGCATTTTTTGTTTGACACAAGCGGGAAAAACCATTATAATAAATAAGCTATTCAATTCGGATAGCGGTATTTTATAGAGAGGTGACTCACACAATGGCAACAAACAGAAATCTCCGTTTTAAGACCAGCAGACGTTTCGGCGTAAATGTTTACGGCCATCCGAAAGCGTTAAAACGGCAGCCAGCGGAAGCTCGTCAGAAGAAAATGTCTGAATACGGCATCCAGCTCGCAGAAAAACAGAAAGTAAAAGCAATGTACAACCTGCTTGAAAAGCAGTTCTACCGCTATTATGATAAAGCAAAGAGAATGTCCGGCGTCGTAGGCGAAAACCTGCTGTTCCTGCTGGAAACCAGACTCGATAACGTCGTATATCGTGCTGGCTTTGCACGTTCCATCCGTCAGGCTCGTCAGATGGTTACCCATGGCCTCATCAATGTCGATGGCAAGAGAGTAGACATTCCGTCTTACCCGCTGCGCGCTGGCCAGGTCGTTTCCCTGCGTGAAGCTTACAGATCCAACGAAATGTTCAAACAGTCCTTCCAGGAAGCTAAGACCTTCGATCTTCCATACATCGAAAAATCTTTCGACAACTGGACTGCTACCCTGGTTCGTTTCCCGCAGAGAGACGAACTCCCGTACAAGGACGAAGTCAACGAAACCAACATTGTCGAACTGTACTCCAAGTAATCGGATGCTTTTGGACGAAAAAGACTGGCGAAAGCCAGTCTTTTTTTATGGTCGGTATGTTGGAAGGTTCCCTTTGTGGGAAATGGCAAATCACGCGGCGAGCTTGAGAAATGCTTCGTAGAGAGGGGCATAGTGAGAGGCTCTTCCTTTCCAACAATAAAAGCATTTTGTTCACAAATATGGTAAAATGGATAGAAATCAATTGCTCGGGCGCTTTTTATAGGCTGCCCGCCCCACTGGATCTGCTCAGCATGAATGGTCTGTTTTCAGGCAATGGGGGATGGCTTACTCATCATCCGTGGCGGCGCCGTTTTTTTATATGGCGCAGCCACTATCGCAGTCTTGCACATGGAATCCATGGCATAGTCTGGCCATCGGGGCTGCGGGCAAGACGTTTTACTGATTATCCATGAAAGGGGCATCCTATGAAAGGAACCTATAGACTGCTCAAGACGCTCGGCGCTTTTTGCTGTGGGCTTTCGGAAGAAAATGCCGTGAAAGCAGGGGACGCTTTGGGGAAATTTTTCTGGCTGCTGGTACCGGCGAGAAGAAAACGACTTGCGGTAGCGAATTTGCTGCGCACGGGCCTTGCTAAGGACAAGAAGGAAGCCGAGCGCATCGCGAAGGCATCGGCTGTCCGTTTCGGACCGTTGGGAGTCTCGATGTTTCGATTTCCGCTGCTCACGAAGGAGAATATTTCCGAGTATGTGACCATTCGAGGGAAGGAAAAGCTGGATGCGATCAAGGCGGAAGGGAAAGGCTGCATTCTGGCGGCGACGCACTGCGGCAACTGGGAAGTCGAAGGGGCAGCGCTTGCGCTCTACGGTTATCCGCTGCTTTCGGTCGCGATGAAGCAGAATAATGAAGAGTTTGATCGTTTCCTCTGTGAATATCGCTCGATGCCGGGGCAGACTGTCGAGTATAAGACGGGCGTCCGTGATATGCTCCGCCGGCTGAAGGAAGGATACTTCGTGGGACTTCTGTGCGATCAGGACCCCGGAGATACGGGGATCCTGTCTGATTTCTTCGGGGAGAAAACACTGACTGCGACAGGGCCGGCGCATTTTTCCATGCTCTGCAAGCTGCCGGTCATGACAGCGCTGATCCACCAGACGGGGCCTTTCCGCTTTGAGATCATCATTGGTGACCCGATCACAGCGGATGAAGGGCTCTCCAAGAAAGAGGCGATCCAGAATATCACAGACAAGATCAATGAGCGTCTGGAAGCGTGGATTCGTGAGTATCCGGAGGAATGGTTCTGGCTGCACAATCGCTGGAAGTGGACGGATCGTCTGCATCCGGAATTGAAAGCGCTCAAAGAAAAGCATTGAAAGAAGGAGAACCTATGCTTCAGCTTCATATAGAGAAAACCTGCTGCGAGGGCATCCCTGTCCGCATCGTGCACCCGATCCGAGACGAGGGAAAGGCGCTCATTCTTTACCATGGCTGGAGCAGCCGCGGAGAATACCAGACCACGAAAGCGGCTGTCTTTGCGCTTCATGGATATACCGTCTTCGTTCCGGATGCGATCCATCATGGGGAGCGCGATGCTCTCTCTGATTACTATCGGCTCGAAGATTACAGCATTTTCTGGGAAACGATCCGGCAAAATGTCAGAGAGTACGAGGCGCTCCATGACTTCGTGCGGGAGAAGGGATATGGCACGCCGATCATCGCGGGGCACTCAATGGGCGGCATGTCCGTCCTGGGGATCGCAGCCGGATATCCGCATCTGGTGAAATCGGTGATTTCCTTCAATGGCTCGGGCGACTGGATCCTCTCGCATTTATTCATGCAGGCGCGTTTCGGGATCTCGTTAGGGAGAAACTGGCCGCTTTACGATGCGCTGGAAAAAGAGCAGCCGCTGTCCCATATAGAGGAGATCAGATCCATTCCTCTTTTTATGACCAATGGGGAAAGCGACATTTCTGTTGATCCGCGCGCGCAGGCGCATTTCTTTGCATCTTTGCAGGCATCCGGCGGTGATGTGACGCGCATCACCTATCCTCGTCTCGGGCATTTCGTCACGACAAATATGCTCGATGATGCGCTGAAGTGGCTGGGGGATAAGTGACTGGTGACTTGAATGCCTCCCCCCCTGAACACGGAGGCTTGAAAGTAGAGATGAGTAGCTAGGGATTAGTGGCTAGGGATTAGGTGCCTCGAGTGACTAGTAACTTGTGACTAGTGACTGAAATGCCACCTTTGGGCATCGCCACCATCTATACTCTGCGGCGCTTCCATATTTTTATGCGCCGCACTACCCCCATTGAACCCACTGAACCTGTTGAACCCGCTCCCCCTCTTTCGCACGCAATCAAAGGGCGGCACGCCCGAGGGGCTAACCCTGACCCCTATTTTCTGAAAGGAGCTGACCATCACGAAGTACAGGCAAAATATCATCATCCTTATCGCGAGCATGTTTCTCGTGTCTATCGGCTATACGATGGTCATTCCCTTCCTGCCGCTCTATCTATTGGATATCGGGGTACCGGAGGAGAGCATTGCGATCTGGACGGGCATCGTATTCTCGAGCTGCTTTCTGGTGGCGGGCATTATGGGGCCTGTCTGGGGGAAGATGGCGGATACGCGGGGCAAGAAACAGATGGCGATCCGTGCGGGGGTGCTTCTCGGTTTTTCCTATCTCTTCTGCGGGCTGTCCCAGAATGCCTGGCAGATGACAGCGGCTCGTGCCTTTATGGGATTCTCGAATGGTTTCGTCGCAGCGTCGATGGCGATCATCTCCGTCAGTGCGGACCCGAAGAATCTGGGAGCCACGCTCGGAATGGGGCAGACAGCACTCATCGTGGGCAGCATCGCAGGGCCTCTTGTGGGAGGCACGCTGGCACATCTCATCGGTATACGGAATACCTTCTTTATTTCTGCGGCGTTCCTCTGGTTTGTTGCCGTGCTCGTCATCCTCTATGTCAGAGAGCCGAAGATGGGAACGGTGAAAAAGGTGGAATCGAAGGATACCACCATCGGCGAAGACCTCTCGTATGCCTTCCATAATGGGCATCTGCGGGAGATCCTCTTCATCGCCTTCGGCCTGCAGACAACGATCCTCATGATTCAGCCGGTGACGGCGCTTTACGTTTCTGAGCTTTTGGATGGCATGGGAAATGTGGAACTCATTTCCGGCTTCATCATGAGCAGCGGCGGCATTGCAGGAGCGCTCACGACGACGCTGTGGGGGAAATTCGGCCAGCGCAAGGGATATTACTTCGCCATCTGCCTCACACTGCTTGCTGCGGGCTGTCTCACGATGGCGCAGTCCGTACCGGATACCGTCGTGGGCTTCGGCCTTTGTCAGTTCCTTGTCGGGTGCTTTGTGATCGGTGTAAATCCTTCGCTCAATGCAGCGATGGTCATGTACACGCCGGATGATTTCCGCGGCCGCGTCTTTGGTCTTTTCAATACGGCGCAGCAGTTTGGCAATATGGTGGGGCCGCTCGTCTCTTCTGCGATTTCTATGATGGCAGGCATCTGGGAAGTCTACGCCATCGCCGGTCTGATCCAGCTCTCTCTGGGGGTCAAGGTCTACCTCGGGCGTGTCCGGAAAGGAGAGCTGGGAAAATAGAAGTTTGAAAGCAGGGATGAGTGGCTAGGGATTAGGGATTGGGGATTAGGAGTGACTAGTGACTGGTGACTGGTGACTCAAATGCCACTTTCGAGCATCGCCCTATTTATACTCCGCGGCGCTTCTATGTTTTTATGCGCCGCACCACCATTTCTAATTTCTCATTTAAGCGAAGCTTTCAAATGAAATCAAAGGGCAACTCGCCCGATGAGCTAATAGGGAAACCGTGGTAACGGTTCGCGAAAGCGAACCGTTTTTGCGCGTGCATCACTTCTTGTCTCTATGGGTGGATTCGGGCATCGCTTCATCGGTATCTGCGATGACGCTCTTGGAAATTTCATTTCTTCTGCCTGTCTATTGCGCTTTTTGAGGCCGATTTGCTACAATTATAAAAATGTTTATCATTCTGCAAAGGAGATTGGCATGCATTGTAAGGGCATCATGGGTATCGTTCTTGGGATATGTCTCACGGGTCTTTTTCTTACAGGTTGCGGTATGCCCCATGGGGCGCCGCAGAAGGATGAGCGTCCGGTGATCAAGCTGGGGAGTGACCGTTATCCGCCTTTCAATTATTTTGATGAAGACGGTGTGCCGACGGGGATCGATGTGGATCTGGCGACAGAGGCTTTCGGCCGCATGGGGTATCGAGTCGAAGTGCATAACATCGACTGGGAGAAAAAGAAGGATCTTTTGAAAAGTGGTGAGCTGGACTGCGTCATGGGATGCTTTTCCATGGAAGGACGTCTGGATGACTACCAGTGGGCGGGTTCGTACATGGTGAGCCGTCAGGTGGTCGCAGTGAATCCCGAGAGTGACATTTACCATTTGCAGGATCTTGCCGGAAAAACACTGGCGGTGCAGTCGACCACGAAGCCGGAAGGCATCTTCCTTCGAGGAAATGATCCTCGTATTCCTAAGTTGGAGAATCTTCTCAGCATGGGGGATCGCGCACTGATTTTTACACTTCTCGGCAAAGGCTATGCGGATGCTATCGGAGCGCATGAGACATCCATCCTTCAGTATATGAAGGACTATGATATGGAGTATCGCATCCTTCCTGAGCCGCTCATGACGGTCGGGATCGGCGTGGCTTTCGATAAGGAGGACCGCCGCGGCCTTTGCCAGGAGCTTGATAAGACCCTTCGCGAGATGAGGCAGGATGGGACGTCGGAGAAGATCATCGGAAAGTATTTAGAAAATCCGAAACAGTATCTGGAGGTGGAGAAGCTTGCTTACTGATAAAGCGTCCATCCAAAAAGGAATCCGTTTCTGGTCGGTCGGGATTCTTGGCGGGCTGCTGGTCATGCTCGGTGCTTCGCTCTATTTCCTCGATCAAGAAAAGAAGGAGGCGGAAGCGCGCCTCTATGAAACAGCGGAATATGTGAAGGTACAGAGCTCAAGTGTCACACACTACAATGAAGCATTGGAGTCCCAGTCGCTTTTGCGGCTCATCGAAAGCGTGCGTCAGGTAGGGACAAGCCTCAAGGCGGAGAAAGAGACAGGACGCAGTACGGAGGAGGCGCTGCTGCAGCAGAATATCCGTGGGCTATGGCTTTCCGGTATCCTGCTCCTTGACGAAAAAGGAGAGACAAAGGAGTCTGTCACCAAGGTGCCTTTTGCAGAAGAGGCGCTCGCAGGCATCCTCTCCAGAGATGTCGTGAAAGATTGCGCCCGTTATTCGGAGAAAATCTATTCGCAGCGTCTTCGCCTCCCCGATGGGGCCTATGTCGATATGGCTGCCTCAGGACGTTTGGACAAGCCGGGTATCATCGTCGCGTATCACTACACACCCGCCGAGTATGCCAGAACTTACACACTCATGATCCAAAGTCTGCTGGCAGGGTACAATCCCCTGACGGATGGCACCATCCTTGTCGCGGATGACGGACAGGTCATCGCTTCGAATGATAAAAGTCTCATCGGAGAAGAGACGAAGCATCTCCCCGTGGTGCAGGCCTTGAAAAAAAGCGCGGGCAGTCGGCAACTTGTGAATATCAGTGAAGAAGAAGCCTATGGCATCATGCTTCGCCAGCGCGACCACTATATCTATGTATACTTGCCGGATACAAAAGTATTTGCCGCACTCCCGCAGAATCTGGGCATAGTCTTCGTCCTGTATCTGTTTACACTGTCCGCCTTCTTTATGTATCACTACCGGTCACAGATGCTGCACCAGAAAGAAGAGAAGGAGAGGGAAGAGACATACCGCAAGAGCCTTCAGGAAGAGGCTCGCCGGGCAGATGCCGCCAATGTCGCGAAGACAGAATTTCTCCAGCGCATGAGCCATGATATCCGTACACCGATCAATGGCATCATTGGCATGCTGGCGGTGGCAGAGCGCTATCCCGATGATTTAAAAAAGCAGGACGAATGTCGTGAGAAGATCAGTAAAGCGTCCCAACTGCTCCTGGAGCTCATCAATGAAGTGCTTGATATGGGGAAACTGGAGTCCGGTGAAGTCGTGCTCGAAGAAAAATCCTTCCATCTGCAGGAGCTTTTGAATGAAGTACTTACCGTTATCGAAAAGCTGGCACAGGAAAGAGATATCGAAGTCATCAAGAGGGATCTTTCCGTTACACACTGGAATCTCATAGGCAGTCCAGGTCACCTGAAGCGTCTTTTGATGAATATCATGGGTAACGCTGTGAAGTACAATAAAGATCATGGGAAAATCATACTCAGCCTCCGGGAAAACGAGAGTGAGGATGGCCGCGCTTTCTATACGTTTATTTGTAAGGATACCGGGATCGGTATGAGCGAGGAGTACCAGAAACGGATCTTTGAACCTTTCACTCGCGAAGACGAAAGTGTCAAAACCCTATACAACGGTACGGGACTTGGCATGCCGATCGCAAAGAAACTCACGGAAACCATGGGCGGCAGTATTTCCTTTACCAGCCAAAGGGGCGAAGGAACGACGTTCACGGTGAAGCTCCCCTTCCTGATCGACAAGTCAGCCGGCAAAGCCGAGAAAACGACCGAAGAAGCCGAGGCGTCGATCAAGGGTGTCCGTATTCTTCTTGTCGAAGACAATGAGCTCAACATGGAGATCTCGGAATTTATTGTCGCAGAAAAGGGCGCCGTCGTCACGAAAGCATGGAACGGAAAAGAGGCTGTCGAGACTTTTGCAAATGCGCCCGAAGGTGCATTCGATGTGATCCTGATGGATGTCATGATGCCTGTCATGGATGGCTGCGAGGCCGCCAAAGAGATCCGGGCTCTTCCCCGCAAGGATGCGAAGACGATCCCTATCATTGCCATGACGGCGAATGCTTTCACAGATGATAAAATCCGCACTCGGGAAGCGGGGATGAATGAACACCTGTCCAAGCCGCTTGCGCCGGACCTTGTCGTGAAAACCATCACAAAGTTTTTGGGGAAGAAGTAACTAGAGACTAGTGGCTAGGGATTAGTGGCTAGGGATTAGGCGTCTCGAGTGACTAGGGACTGGTGACTAGAGACTAGGAGACTAGAAGACATCAGACTCTCGTATCGTCATTTCGTGCGAAGCGAGAAATCTTTACTGTACTGCGGGAATCAGCGTGTATGCACCGAGGAAAAACGATGTCTTGGTATTGCCTCACATCAGGCGATGAGCGTTCTGCAATAAAGATCGAGGGCTACGCTCGAAATGACGATGCGCGCGAAGCGCTATCAAAACTCCGCGGCGCTTCCCTATTTTTATGCGCCGCACCGCCCCTGCTGAACCCGTTGAACCCATTGAACCTGCTGAACCCGATGAACCCGCTGATCCCATAGAACCCGCTCACCTTTTTCGCTGGCAGTCAATGGGACGACACGCCTAGATGGCTAACCCCGAAATTTTTCCTTTTTAGAAAAATTTAATCCCCATACGCTTGCCTTCCGTAGTATAATACAGATAGGAAATAATCTATGTGTAGAGGATGGGAGGTCTTTCATATGTATACTCTTTCCAATGAAGAATTTAACGGAAAAATCCCGCAGATCGATCCGAATGCGTTTGTGGCTCCACAGGTATTCCTTTCCGGCGATGTCCGGATCGGAAAGTATGCGAGTGTATGGCCGGGCGTCGTGGCGAGAGGCGATGTGAATTACATCTCCATCGGTGAATGTACGAATGTACAGGATCTGGTCTGCCTGCATGTGGCGGATGACGATCCCTGCATCATTGGCGATTATGTCACTATCGGGCACTGCGCCTGCATCCATGCCTGTACCATTGAGGATCATGTCCTCATCGGCATGCATGCGACTGTTTTGACAGGTGCCAAGATCGGCCGCGGTTCCATCATCGCTGCCGGTGCGCTTGTTCTGGAAAATCAGGTCATCCCGCCGAATTCCCTCGTCGTCGGTGTCCCGGCGAAAGTCATCAAGACCATTGACCGCGTGAAGAACATTCATGCGCAGGCTCTCAAGTATAAATGTGAATGGGCCATCGGCTATGGTGTGAAACCGGATATCGATGGAGAACTGTATCACGGAGAACCGATCGTTTAAAACATAGGAAAAGGGGCTGTGAAGAAATGAATCCTCATTTCTTCACAGCCCCTTTTTACTTTG
>JAJWRZ010000226.1:0-2110 GCA_021633965.1 Dialister sp. | reverse complement strand
AAGGTGGCGAGCGGAGCGAGCCGGATAGGGTTCTAGCGGTATGAAAAAGAGCGGGAGAGATCGTCTCAAGTCGACGATATGCGAAAGCACCCTATCCACCGCTGACGCGGTCCCCCTTCCCCATGGGGAAAGCAAAGAGGAGGCGGCTTCGCCGCAAAAAAAGGAAGCCAACCCCGCCTCGCTGCGCTCGGCAGCCCCTTCCAAGGGAAGGGGCTCGCGTGGACACTCCCTCCTTCCTATGGAAGGAGGTGCCCCGAAGGGGCGGAGGTTGGATGGGGAAAGCGGTATGAAAAAGAGCGGGGAGAGATCGTCTCAAGTACGCCGTTTGCGAGAGCACCCTATCCACCGCTATTTCCGACACAAAGCCTTCCCCTAGGGAAGGCTGACGATACGAGGATCGCATCAGCTCATAAGGCCCTCAGGCATCGCCCCCATATATTCGCGGCGAAGCCGCCACCTTCATTCCTCTGCCTTATTTGAGCAGAGCTTTCCTTGGTCATCCAGGGACAGCACGCCCTATGAGCTATCCCTCGAACCCATTTTCAGATATAAAGGAGAAAAATCTATGCGTATAGCTATTTCCGCGCCGATCAAGAAGGATTTCCAGAAAGAAGCCGAAGCGCTCTTTCCGGACTGCCAGATTTCGTGGATGGAAGATCTGCCCGAAGAGGAGAGGGATAGCGCCATCCGCACCGCCGATGTTGTGCTCACGCACAATATCGTGGGTGACCTCACCAAAGAAGAGCAGCAGCTGCTGGGGCATCCGCGTATGGTACAGACGACGCGGACGGGCGTCGACCATCTGTCTATGGCAGAACTTCCTTCAGACATGAAGCTCTACTGCAATGCCGGCGGCTGGGCGCGCGGCATCGCAGAGTCGACGGTGGGGATGATCATCGCGCTGAACCGCTGCCTGAGAGAGCAGCTCCGTGACTTGCAGCAGGGCGAATTTCATATCCTTGGCTACCACCAGAAAAGCCTCGTCGAGCAGACCGTGTTGATAGCGGGCTTTGGCGGGATCGGGGAAGCTGTAGCTCGCGCTCTCCATCCCTTCGGCTGCCGCCTCGAAGCGGTGTCCAGGCATCAGCCGCAATCGCCCTTGCTTCAGGCGGCCTATACGATGAAGAACTTCGATCACGCGCTCGCTGCGGCAGATGTGCTGGTGCTCGCACTCCCTCACTCAAAGGAGACGGACCGTCTCATCGATGCGCGCCGTTTATCCCTGATGAAGAAGGACGCCATGATCGTCGACGTGTCCCGCGCGGGTCTGATCGACCATGAGGCACTGCTCGACCATGTCAGAGATCATCCGGATTTCCACGTCGCGATGGATGTCTGGTGGGGCGAGCATGAGCAGTATCCGAAAGACGGCGACCCGATCCTCCGCTATCCGAATGTGATCGGCAGCGCGCACAATGCAGAGATGAACAGCCGCTGCAATGAAGAAGCGATCCGAAATTCACTCCTCAATATCCGTGCTTTCCTCGATGGCAGGCCGGTCAAAGGCTATATCCGCAAAGAGGAATACCTCTGGCAGGGCGGTCTTGCCCTCGGTGGCGATGCGGAAGGACATTAGACAATGAATGCAGCGGATTTCCGCCGGAAAATGCATGCCGATCAAAGAGGCGCAGGATGCTTCCTGCGCCTCTTTGGCTTGCCCTTGTAAGGGTAATGCTGGTTGTGGAGGATGGCACAAGGATAACACAGCTTTCCCTGCATGGGGAAGGCAAAGAGGAGGCGGCTTCGCCGCAAAAAAGAAAGCCAACCCCGCCTTGCTGCGCTCGGCAGCCCCTTCCAAGGGAAGGGGCTCGCGTGGACACTCCCTCCTTCCTATGGAAGGAGGTGCCCCGAAGGGGCGGAGGTTGGATGGGGGAAGCGGTATCCCCGAAACAAAGCCTTCCCCGCGTGGGGAAGGTGGCGAGCGAAGCGAGCCGGATAGGGTACTAGTGGTATGAAAAAGAGCGGGAAAGATCGTCTCAAGTACGCCGTTTGCGAGAGCACCCGAGCGCCGCTACGCGGTCCCCCTTCCCCGATGGGGAAGGCAAAGAGGAGGCCTTTGAAGTGGTAAACTAAAATTGGACACAGAGGGGGTAATCTTTAGACATACAGT
>JAJWRZ010000048.1:0-13116 GCA_021633965.1 Dialister sp. | reverse complement strand
GAAATGGAGTGCTGTATTGGGAATGGAATATATGCCAAATACGGACTGGAGCATTTCGGGGCGCATGAACTATGTGGGGAGAGGCATTATTAATAGAACCGATAAAACGGAATTGGAAGTACCGTCCTCTACCGTAGTGGATCTCTTTGCAAAATACAAAACGAGCTGGGGGGATGTGCCTGTGACTCTGTCTGCTGGCTGTTACAATGTATTCAACCGCAGCTATTGGGCACTTCAGCCAGGTCAGGGCAATAAACTTCTTCTTTCCTCGCCAAGATCTTTCATCTTGTCCGCTTCCTTTGATTTCTAAATCAGATTCGGCTATTCAATCAGTGTTTCCTTAAGCAGCAGATATGAGTCCATTTTTGTGCGCTAATATGGGAGACATGCTAGGAATCATGTATCATTCATGAATGAGAAACTGGGTCATATCCACAAAGAAAAAACTCCATGCGAAGGCATGGAGTTTTTTCTTTGTGGATCCGTGTGAGCGGGCAGTCCCATGGGCAGCCGAAAGGAGGATACAAACAAGTTAGAGATCAGACATCAGCCGTTAGCCATCTGACACTTGACATCTGTCATTTGTCTTCACCTCATCCCGAGCCACCAGACACTCATCACTAATCCCTTACATCGATGTCCTTTTCTCCTAGCCCCGGGACGAAGACGTCGATGCCTTTTCCGGCTGCGACCATAGGGACGACCATGTCTTTGGGCGGGATGGCTGTCTCGATGACGTAAGGCTGATCCATCTTCATGGCTTTTTCTATCGCGAAGGCGAGCGCATCCGGCGTGGAGACATGTTCACCGGCAAGGCCGAAAGCGGCTGCATATTTTACGAAGTCTACATACGATGGAAGATTGCATGCCATGTAGCGTTCGTTATATCCGGTCTGCTGCAGCTGGCGGATCATGCCGAGGCCGCTGTTGTTGAAAACGATAACGATCACCGGGATATGATAGGAGGCGAGGGTGAAGAGTTCGCTGCCTGTCATCTTGAATCCGCCGTCACCGGCTACGAGAAGAACGGTTTTTTCCGGTTTCGCCAGCTTTGCGCCCATAGCAGCCGGCAGTCCGAATCCCATGGTGCCAAGGCCGCCGGAGGTGATGAGCTGGTGGGCGTACTCGACTTTGAGATGCTGCGCGGTGAACATCTGGTGCTGTCCGACATCGGTGGCACAGAGATAGTCTTTCCCTTTGAGCAGCGGATTCAGCGCCTGAATGAAGAGGGGAGCCGTATTATCCCCGTAGTCTTCATCCATCGAAGGCCAGGTGAGGATCTTGTCCCACCATGCGGAAATGTCATGAGGAGAGGAGCCTCTTTCGAGCATATTGATGATGGTACGCATATCACCTGCGATATGAATGCGGCTGTCTATATTTTTATGAAATTCAGCGGGGTCGATATCGACATGGATGATGGTCTTGCCTTGGCTGTACGCCATGCGGTCACCCGTTTCTCTGTCATTGAAACGGCTGCCCAGTGCAAGAATGACATCCGCTTCGGCAAGCGCGCGGTTTGCACGTTCATGTCCGTGAAGACCGGCCATGCCGAGGTACTGCTTGCGGTAGGAGCTGATACAGCCGAGTCCCATGAGGGTGCTCGCACAGGGGAGATTCAGCTTCTCTGCGAGATGCACGGCTTCATACTGGGCACCGGAAATGGCGACGCCGCCGCCCACGAGCATGACCGGACGTTTGGCTTTGCTGAGGGCATCGATGGCAAGATCGATACGCATGGGATCGGGGGCTTTCGGAGAGAGAGCCGGGAGCTTTTTTCCCTGGTACTCGATCATGGCTTTCTGCACATCATTCGGTACATCGATCAGTACAGGCCCCGGACGTCCGCTTCTGGCGATCTGGAAGGCAAGATGCATGGTCTGTTCCAGCTCTTCCGGCTTATTCACAAGGAAATTCTGCTTCGTGATCGGCATAGTGATGCCGCAGATGTCGACTTCCTGGAAGGCATCGTGGCCGATGGTGCTGCGTTTCACCTGTCCGGTGATGGCGACGACCGGGATCGAGTCGAGGAAAGCATTCGCAAGGCCGGTGACGAGGTTCGTCGCCCCGGGGCCGGAGGTCGCGCAGCAGACTCCGACCGTACCGCTCGCTCTGGCATAGCCGTCGGCGGCGTGCGCTGCGCCCTGCTCATGCGCGGTCAGTATATGGCGGATCGATGTCTCATCACGCAGGGCATCGTAGAAGGGGAGGATAGCACCGCCCGGATAACCGAAAATAGTGGAAACGCCTTCTGCCTGGAGGCATTTGACCATGACTTCTGCACCTGTCAATTTCATCTCATTTACCTCCTACAGTGTCATACTGCTCAGGCCATTCATAGCGAGAGCCATCTAAAATCAAAGCTTCATCACCGCGAGCCAGAGCGACGACGCCTGTCTGGACCATTTCGACGATGCCGTAACGGCGAAGGGCATTCACGAACGCATGGAGCTTGTCCTCGCTGCCTGTATTTACGAAGGTTATACTGTCACCGGTGATGTCGATGGCATGGGAGCGGAAAGCAGCTGCAAGCTGCAGGATCTCCATACGCTTGTCACCTGCGTGCACCTTGATGAGGAGCATGCTGCGAAGGGCGCTTGTTTCTTTTTTGAGGACCGTGATCTTTTCGACTTCGCTGATCTTTTCGACCTGACGGGAGATCTGATCCACGGTGCGGTCATCCGCATCGACGGTGATCGTAAGGCGGGCATAGCCCGGTTTTTCTGTGGTGCCGCTCATCAGGCTGTCAATATTGTAGCCGCGGCGCGAGATCAGTCCGGTGATCTTGGAGAGCACACCCGGACGATTGTGTGCGATGATGGATAGTAATTGCTTCATGAGGACTCCTTTTTGATATGAGGAATGAGGCGTTAAAGGTTCGAGAGGCAGAGCGGAAAGGGGCGGGGCATAAAAAGAGACGCTATGGCATCCATAAAACCCTTTGAACACGTTACGCCTTCTTCCCTTCTACCGCTTCGATATCTTCTTTCGAGACCGTGGGATCAAGATGCTGGAAATCGGATTCCTGCGGGATGGCAAGTTCGAAAGAGGGAAGAGACGCGAGGTGCGCGCAGCCTTTGGTCAGGGACAGACCGAAGACATGACCGCCATGACGCCTGTCTTTGGAAATGAAATGGATATGCCAGCCTGCCATATTCAGCTTATCCATGTAGGGCGGGAAATAGACACAGACGAGACTGCCCGATACATGTTCGAAGGTAAATTCCCGCTGGTCTGTCTTCATGGCGACCGCAAGCGGACGGTACGGCCTTGTCTGCGGGACTTCCGAGCGTGCTTTGATTTCTTCAAAGTCGCCATCTATGCGGCAAAGGCAGATATTATTCTTTCCCTGACGAATGCGTCTTGCATCGAGCGCCTCCTGCAGCGCAGAAAAATCAGGGGCACTGATAGGGAAAGCGTCGGCCTCTTTCAGAAAAGAAGCGACGGCAAAAGGGGAGCGGTCTTCTTCTTGCGAGACCTCCACATGGCCATCTTCGAGCGCCCGATAGCAGATGCCATCTAGCAGGATCATTTCTCCGTGAAGACTGTCAAAGGTGCCGAGCCCTGTATCGCCTTTTTTTAAAAGCGCACGAATGGATATGTGTCCTTCGTAGTCTCCCATCATGAGGGCCTGCAGTGTGGAGACCTGGTACATCGTATTTGGCATAGGGATCATCCTTTCTCGAAGGGTGCGTTACAGGGAATCCAATGGATATGATCGGATTTCCGTGGATCCTGAAGGCGCAAAGAGGAGGGAGTGCGTTTCATCCATCCCAGGCACCATTCCATCCCCGTAGGACGGGCAGGATGTGTCGGATCCGTTACATCAGTTTTTCTGAACTCTGACCTTCGAACATACCTTTTTCTCATTGATGGCCTTTACTATACGCTTTATGCATTATATAATCAATTTAATCATACTAATGCTTTCATAAAGGAGATTTATATTATGGAGCTGGAGAAAAAATATATATATCAGGTCTATGTCAATGGCAGCTTTTCGAAAGCAGCGGAAGCGCTCTTTGTCACACAGCCGGCTTTGAGCATCGCCATCAGGAAAGTAGAGAAGGCAATCGGAGCCGCGCTCTTCCACCGCGGGCAGCGTCCGCTCACGCTGACGCCTGTGGGTGAGATGTATATTTCCTATATCAAGAAAGAAATGCTCCTCGAACAGGAAATGAAACAGCAGATCGATGACTTGCACGGCCTCATGAGCGGGGACATCTGTCTTGGCGGGACGAACTATATGAATGCGTATCTGCTCCCGCCCTATATCACGCGCTTCACGCGCCGCTTCCCGCACATCCATATCCGCATGGAGGAAACGAGCTCGGACCAGCTGATCAACCTTTTGAAAGAACATAAGCTTGATTTTACATTCAGCTGTGACGAATCCGTCATTCAGGAATTCGAGAACTACGAGAGCTTCAGCGACCACATCCTGCTGGCTCTGCCCTCGCACTTTGCGTTGCCGGAGACCTTGCTTTCCAAGGCTCTCTCGGCAGGGGATGTAGCCGCAGGGCGCCATCTGGCAAAAGATGCTCCTCAGGTGGAGCTATCCGATTTTCCCGAGATCCCTTTCATAGCCATTGATGCGCATATCAATCTCGGGGCGCGTAGCCTGAAAATTTTTGAAGAAACAGGGGTGAATCCCAAGAGATATATCGAAGTACCGCAGCTCGTCACCGCTTATCGCCTTGCGCTTGCCGGCATCGGCGCCTCCTTCCTGAGTGACCGCCTTGTCGATGGGACTGAGCAGCACATCCGTTTTTTTACATTCCGCTCCCGCTACGCCATCCGCCGCTACCGCCTGCTCCTGCCGCACGGATCCTATACACCGGAGGCGGTGAAGGAATTCATAAAGTTGTTAAAAACGAGTGACTAAGGATTTGTGATCTCTAGTAACTGATGACTAGGAATTAGTATCTAGGGATTAGGTTTGCGATACGAGAAAACCGCTGGTTTCAAAACTTCGCGGCGCTTAGATCCCTTAACTCAGTTCTCATATTTTCAGATAAGCCATTTTTAAGGAAACAATAATTAAATCGTTATCAGATTTCATTCTTGGGTTTTTATACAGAGCGAGGAGACAGAGGGCGCGAATAGCGAGCTATTTAAGGAGAATGTCGACGACACTATGTATAAAAATCCATATAAAATCTGATTCTGCGGTTTAATCAGCGTTTTCCTAGTTTTTCAACTGATCGAAGAGGTCTCTGTGATACCACTTTTCGGAAATCTTCTTCCGTGTGCCATCCTTGGAGCGTTTTTCGAGAGCCGCTTCGATCTCATCAGCCAGCTTCTGTTCATTCTTGTTCACGATGACGACGGTCTCATTGACTTTGAATGGAAAGAGCTGCAGCAGCAGCGATGGCAGCAAATTTCAGAGATGTTTTCATGATGTATTCCTCCTTGAGTACATGATATACGAAAGACTTGATTACGGCTGGCCCTCTGACTCCTGACAGCCATCATGACTTCTTATAAAACTGATGAAAGGCAGGAGACGAAATGCCGATGAAGAGCAGGCAGCCTGCCAGACCCCATTTCAATTCATCGAGTTCTCTTGCGATCAGCTTGCCCATTCTTCCTCATCCTTTCTTTGCCAAACAAAAAGCTCTCGTCCCATAAGGGACGAGAGCCATAGCTTCGTGTTTCCACCCAATTTCATATACCTGTCGCCAAGTATACCTTACAAGGTTCTAACAAACCTCTGGCTCTGTATCGGGAGCTCCCGGAAGACCTACTGTCCTTTCAGCCTTACATGCTCAGAAATGCACTTCATCATCCTATCCGTGTCCGCTCTCACTCTCCGGACTCGCTTGACCGTCTTCCGATTGACTACTCTTTTCTTCATAGCACTTATCGATGAACATAGGCTAGCATAATGAAAAAGAAATGTCAAATGGTTTTTGGGAAAGAACACGGAATCCAGAGCAGCTGATGTCTCATGCAAGTCCTGCAAGCGGAAGAGGCGAGGGGCCCTCGGAGAAGACGGGAGCAGGCTTATCCGCTTCACCTTCCCTCTCAAGGACACGACGCAGGAATTTCCTGGTTTCCTCCTTCTGCGGACGAGTGAATACCATCTCCGGTGCGCCTTCTTCTACAATGAGTCCGTCTTTCATGAAAATGACTTTCGAAGCCGCCTCTTTGGCAAATTTCATTTCATGCGTCACGACCACCATGGTGACGCCTTCTGATGCCAGTTTTTTCATGACCTTCAAGACGCCGCCCACCAGCTCCGGATCCAATGCTGAGGTCGGTTCATCAAAGAATATCACTTCCGGCTTCACCGCAAGCGCTCTGGCGATGCCGACACGCTGTTGCTGCCCGCCGGAAAGCTGAGAAGGGTAGTAGTCCTTCCGATCCGCAAGACCGACTTCTTCGAGTGCTTCCAGCGCAATTTGCCGCGCCATTTCTTTCTTTATTCCTCGTCCGACAGTCAGCCCGAGCATCACATTTTCCAGTGCCGTTTTATTCGCAAAAAGATTATAGCTTTGGAAAACGAAAGCTGTATTCTTTCTCACCCAGGAAATATCCGCCGGTCTGGCTTTCTTCAGGTCCAGTGATTTCCCGTCAAAGTCCATCTCGCCGCCGTCCGCTTTTTCCAAAAAGACCAGACTGCGAAGGAGCGTAGTCTTCCCCGAGCCGGATGGTCCCAGAATGACGATGACATCCCCCTTATTGACCTTCATAGAAACGTCTCTAAGGACATGATTCTTACCAAAGCTTTTCTTCACATGTGAAATTTCCAGCATAATTACCCCTCCTCGCCGGCAGTGCGGTACCAGTTTATTTTTATTTCGAACAGTTTGTAAATCACCTGCACCACGCTGCAGATGACAAGATACAGGATAAAGACTTCCAGATACGCTTCAATATAGTTATAGCCATACGCCGCCTGGATCTTAGCCATGGCCATGATGTCCTTCACTCCGATAAAAAAGGCAAGCGACGTTCCTTTGATCAGGTTCACTGTCAGGTTACAAAGATTCGGCACCGCAGAAGAGAGGGCCTGTGGAATAATGACTTCTCGGTAAGTCTGCCAGCGCGACAATCCGATGGTCAGTCCTGCTTCCATCTGCCCATCCGCCACACTGGTGATCGCAGAGCGAAAGATTTCCGACATGAGCGCGATCGTATTCAAAGTAAAGACGATCACTGCATACCAGAGAGGATTCACGCCATGAAATACGTCGAATGACAAACCTGCCATTTGAACGAGTGAATGCAAAAGACTAGGAAGCAGTGCATATAGCAGAAGGATCTGCAGCACAAGCGGTGTCCCCCGGATGAATGAAATATAGAGTGTGATCAGCTTCTCTCCCCAGCCTCTCCCCCGTATCCGCCGGTCAGCCAGAAAAAGCGCCGGCAGGAAGGACAGTACCAGTACCAGAAATGTCAGCCCCAGCGTGACCGGGATCGCTTTCAAAAGAAAAGGCAACGCCTTTTCCATAAATGCATAGTCCAACATTCTTGTCCTCCTTTCAGCTCATTCTTCGCTCGTGAGACAATGATGTCTCCAGCTTCAGAAAGCTCCGCTCAATCACGATCGACAGCGCCCAGTATAGGATCATGCTCGCCGTGTAAAGTTCGATCCCATATCCACCATAATTTTTAGCAATGATCAGATTCGTCCTTCCCAAAAGATCGATGAGTCCGATCGTGTATGCCAGCGCGCTTTCTTTCAAAAGATTGATCACAGAATTTCCAAAATTCGGAAGCGCGATCACGGCCGCCTGCGGCAGCATGACATGGATGAATGCTGATAGCGGAGAGAGCCCGATCGTCACGGCTGCCTCGTACTGTCCTTTCGGCACCGCCAGATAGGCCGAGCGGAAAACCTCCGATACATAGGCACCGAAGAGCATCGTGAAAGTGATGATCACAAAGACAGCGCGCGATAAGTCATCGATATCAATAGCAAAAGCAAACTCCATCCACTTGGGCAGACCATAGAAAACTATAAATAAGAGAACAATGGATGGTGTGCAGCGGATCACATACGTATATCCGTCTGCTGCGCACCGAAGCACCTTATGGGAAGAAAGCTTTGCCCATGCAAGCAGCATGCCAAGGATAGATCCCGTCAGGATACTGATCAGCCCCACTTCCAGCGTCACCAGAAGGTACGGTAGCAATGCCGGAATCGATGAGAAAATAACTTCTGGGGAAAATGGTCTATTCTGCATTTTGCGCTCCTTTCTTCCCGTCTTGGCAGAATCACTGCTTGTCTAAGAGCAGATCCAGTTCTTCACCAAAATATTTCTTTTCCAGCTCGGCGATCTTTCCTTCCTTCTTGAGCTCGCCCAGTGCTTTGTCCACTTCCTCGGCCAATTTCGTCTCCTTCTTATTGACAAGAGCATACGTCGGAAGCGCCTTGTATCGGAAGTAGGCCAGCTTATCCTTAAACTGCCCATACGGTGCATCCTTGGCAGTTACATTCTTCTGGTAGGACAGCTCAATGGAGAAATATCCATCATAGCGACCTTCCAGCACCCAGCTGTAGGCATCTGCGATCTCGAAATTTTCTGAAGCCTCCAAAGCAATGGGATGATCCGGGTGTGCTGCATTATAATCCGTCACGACCTGATACTGTGCATTCTGCGGAGCGATCGGTACAAGCTTCTTTCCGGCCTTGGCAAAATCATCCAGATTCTTGATCGTATTCGCATCCTCACTGCGGATCGTCACGCCGATCACGCTGGCACCGATGTTATTCTTCGGGAAAATGTATTTCTTTTCGCGGGCCGGCGTCTTCCATATCCCCTTCGTCCCGATATCATATTTGCCTGATTCCACCCCGATCAAAAGATCATCGTCAGATGTCGGCACATATTGAAATTCATACTGCGGCAGCTTCTTTTCTACTTCCTTCATGACCGCCACTTCAAGGCCGTCCGATTTGTTGTTATCATCCACGAAATCATAAGGGAAGTAGTACGCTGTATGAGCGACTTTGACTACCTTCTTTCCGCTCTCTGCTGCCGAGGATGCCGCTTGATCTCCGCCGCAGCCAGCCGCTGCGAGAACCACTCCTGCCGCTCCGGTCAGCAGCGCCATTTTTGCTATATTTGTCCATTTCATTATGAAATCTCCTTTTCTCTGATCCATCTTCATCTGTGTCCGTCACTCATTGGCTGCCTCTCGCACCCATTTCAGATGAGAAACCGGTGTATCTCTCGGGATCGTGCAGTCAGCACCAAGGACGACCCCGATCCGCCCGGCTTCGTCCAAAAGCCGTCGGGTTTCTGCCTTGATCGCCTCTTCTGTTCCGCTATAGATCAGATCCTTCTCTGTCTGACCAAAGCCCCCGATCACTGCCTTGCCCTGAAACAGCTTTTTCCCTTCTGAAAGAGATACGCCCTCGACCTTGGCCGCCCAATTCACCGCCAGGAAAGGATACTCTCGATACCAGCTGAGATGATTATGGAAGCCATGATAACCGCAGATATGCAGAATGTTCTCTCCGCCAGCTCTATTGGCTGCTTCCAGAATCTTTTGTTCATAAGGTGCGATGATTGTCCGGTATGCTTCTTCTGTCACTTCATCGTAGCTGATGTTATTGACAGAAAGATAAATCCCATCGACCTTCGCCTCTTCCACCAGTGCTTTGGAAAGCTCTGCATAGTCATCAGAAATCACATCCAGCACATGCGCCAGTTTATTAGGCTCCTGCTTCAGCCAGTCCGAAAGATTGACCGGATGGCCGATCCCGGCCTGCATGAATTCTATGGTCCGTGGGGCAGCGAATAAATTATAGAAAAGCGGAGTTTCTTTCCCATATATCGACACTAGTTTTCTGGCATATCGGATCTGCGCGGCAAACCATTCCGACTCTCGCCCCAAAGGGGTGATCGCCATCAGCTCTTTCGGACTATCGACAGCTTTCTGAAGCAATGGATGCGGGTAGCCAAAGAAACCATCCGTCATGATCTTGATCATGTCTGGCTCAAAAGCCTGATAGAAATCCGCCTGACCTTCCAACGCCTTCTCTGTCAGCTGCGGATGTGAGAAAGCATCTGCTCCCACCTCGTCCTGCAAAAAATGATGCCAGAATCCCACCGGAATGCGATCTGCTTTTTCATTGTGAAAAACGGCTTGTATCAATTCTCTTTTATTCTGTCTCATAGGTATCTCCTTTTCTTGTACCATTATTTTCGATCACTGTCTGTGTTATCTTACATTTTCTACATCGTCTCATCGCTTTACCTCAAATAAAAAAGTCCCAGGAGAAAATATCTCCTGGGACGAGGACTCGTGTTTCCACCCAGATTCGCCATGGGATCACTCCCCTGACCTTATAAGGTACATACCATACCCCTGCGCTGTAACGGGCGTCTCCCGAACGGCCTAGCGGCTTCTGCCTTCGGCCCATTGGCTCCGGAATGCACTTCCATATCCCTATCCATATCCGCTCTCACTGTCCGGACTCGCTTTGCTGACCTCGGGAAATGTACTCTTTTCCATCCTTGCCTGTATTTTTTTGCTGATCGATCTTATTGGCTCTTGGTCGTCTGGCTCCAAACAACGGAAAGCCTGTCATGACTTCTTATAAAACTGATGAAAGGCAGGAGACGAAATGCCGATGAAGAGAAGGCAGCCTGCCAGACCCCATTTCAATTCATCGAGTTCTCTTGCGATCAGCTTGCCCATTCTTCCTCATCCTTTCTTTGCCAAACAAAAAGCTCTCGTCCCATAAGGGACGAGAGCCATAGCTTCGTGTTTCCACCCAATTTCATATACCTGTCGCCAAGTATACCTTAAAAGGTTCTAACAAACCCTGACCCTGTATCGGGAGTTCCCGGGAAGACCTACTATCGCTTCAGCCTGCCAAACTCAGAAATGCACTTCAGCATCTTATCCATGCCCGCTCTCACTCTCCGGACTCGCTTTGCTGTCATCAGACTGCTTACTCTTTCCTTCATCGTTTCGTTGTGTGTACTTTATCACCATTTCGAAGCGATGTCAAGTACTTTTTTATTTTTTGGTGGTCTTTAGCATATGTGGCAGAAGGTTAGCGATAGATGACCTCAAATTCGCGATCCCCTTTTCGCTCCATTTTTGCCGCGCGGCTGTGACCGACCGCGACAGCAAGAAGCGGATAGGTGCCTTCCGGAAGACCGAGAGCCTTCACATAGTCTGCGTCGTGACCCAGATGACGGATGAAGCCGTAGAGGACGACAGAGCCTAGGCCGAGGTCGGAGGCTTTCAGGTGGATATGCTCAGCAATGATGCCGGCATCGAATTCCTTCAGGTAATCAAAGGACTCCTTCGTCTCGCAGATGAAAATGAGCGCCGGCGCCTCAAAGAACATATGGGGCTTTCCGAGCTTTTCTTCCGCTTCCTTGTCGATGGCAGAAAGCAACGCTGGGTCCGTCACGACACAGAGGGTATAGCCCGCATCATTGTGCTTTCCGACAGAAGAAGCGAGCGCCGCTTTCACCAGCGCGGCAAGGTCTTCCTTCGAGACCGGCTCGTCCGTGTAGGAACGGATGGATTTACGAAGTGCAAGTACCTGATCAAATTCCATGATGATCTCCTTTTTGAAAATGGTAACTGCTGCCAGATGACCGTTCGCAGATATCAGATGTCTGACGTCTGATTCCCAGGCCCTATCTCTGCAGTAAATTTGTCAATATGACCCCCGCCATCTCGTAGTCATCGATGCGGACGGCTTTCGGCATTTCTTTTCCCTTTTCGAAAAAGCGAAGAGGGCCGTGATCCAGCTCAGCATGGTCAAGATCTGCGATCTCCAAGGTGAAGGCCTCCTTCTTCCCACGGAAGCCGATACGCTCCGTGGTGATCCAGAGAGCGCCATTGCTGTCTTCCTTCCAAGGACCATTGCTGGGATCCTTGAGGCTTCCCGCCCGGAAGGGCGAGTCTTTGGAAATCACCAGTCCTTTCTCATTGGTACCGGAAAGCTTCATAAGCTTGGCGGATGCGGCAAAATGAAGCGCTTCGCCCTCACGATACTTCACGCTGGCGTAGTCCGGATTGATCTTCGGGAGCAGCCCCTCCTCCTGGATCTTGTAAATGGCATTGCAGCGCTTCGCGATGGTCTGATAGCGATATTTCTCCTTTTCTTTCATCATGTAGCAGGCCTCGATGAGAGACTGGTATAGCTCATAGTCCTCATCGGTCATATAGCCTTCCTGATACAGCTCTTCAAAAACCTTGTCACACGCCATCGCCTGTGCACTGGCGAGCTGCTTGTTGCTGAGGTCCTTCTCCTTCGCGTAATGGATCAGCTCTTCCAGGACATCTTCATCCAATGCATCCTCCAGCACCGCCTCTGCGAGCTTTCCCGCATAAGCGGTGATGAATTCATCTTTGTTCTTGCCAAACAGATCGAAAAACATAGTGTATCCTCCATCATGATGTTTCGGTTTCCTGTCAGCGGGCCCATCGCCTCTTCTTCGTTTATAGTCACCTGCAGTCCGCCGCTAAACTCATTTTTTCTATTATAGCCCATAAAATAATTTTTTGCTTGCAAGATATACCCAGCTTTGCAGAATGATGTTAGAATAAAATAAGAAAAGCAAGTCATTGGCAAATCAGGATCCCCTGTCAAGTCAAATGGCGGGTCTATCCCGCTTTACTTTCATCCAAAGGAGGTACCCCAAATGGAAATCAAAAAAATTCTCGTACCGGTCGATGGTTCGGATGCTTCAAAGCGCGCCTTCAAAATGGCAGTCGATGTCGCAAAGGTTCATGGCGCTGAGCTCGTCGTCACCTGCATCGCTGATGTCAGCGAGGCCGCCTATCCGATCATGGGTGTCACTTTGGATAAAAATGGCTTCATCAATATCAAAGCCAAGGCAGAAAGACTGCTCGCTGCGCTGAAGGAAGAGATCCCGATCGAGCTCGACTATGAAGAGATCGTAGAGACCGGCATCCCTGGTGCCGGTATTACGGAGATCGTCGAGCAACAGGGCATCGATATGGTCGTCATCGGCAACAGCGGCAAGGGCGCCGTCTCCTCCTTCGTCATGGGGAGTGTCAGTCAGTATGTCATCCACCACGTCAAATGCCCGGTACTCGTCGTGAAATAAAACAATAAAAGGGGCTGTGAAATAACGATCATCTCATTTTCGCGTTCCATCTGCCGCGGGG
>JAJWRZ010000047.1:0-13177 GCA_021633965.1 Dialister sp. | reverse complement strand
CGTTCTGCAAGGAAGATCTCTCGACTTCGCTCGAGATGACGACGGCGCGAAGCGCCATCAAAATTCTGAGGCGCTTCCATATTTTTATGCGCCGCACCACCATTTCTCATTTCTCATTTCTCATTTCTCATTCGACGAAGCTTTCATCCACAATCAAGGGGCGTCACGCCCCACGGGCTAACCTTGAACCCGACCTATCTTTCGCAGCAGCTGATGCAGGGGTCGATGGTCAGGATGATATTCGGCACATCGGCGAGGTCGCAGCCCTGCAGCATTTTGACGAGGGCCGCGATATTGCAGTTCGTCGGGGTGCGGAGACGGAATCGCTCGAGGTTCTTGGTGCCATTTCCCTTGACATAGTAGATGGCTTCGCCGCGCGGCTGCTCGACGCGGGTGAAAAATTCACCTTTGGGCGGGACGCCGCGGACAGGCGATGCGATCGCGCCTTCCGGGAGATTTTCGAGCGCGCCTAGAATGATGTCGATAGACTGGTAGAGCTCGCGGATGCGTACCTTCGTACGCGCGAGGCAGTCGCCGGTCTGCTCTAAGACCGGATGAAATCCCAGATCCCTGTATGCGCCGTCATCATCGGCCATGCGGTAATCATTCGGGACGCCGCTGGCACGTGCCATCGGGCCGACACAGCCCAGATCCATCGCCTCATTCATCGAAAGGATACCGACTCCCTCAAGACGTGTCTGGATGGTATCGTCATAGAGAAAGACAGACGCCATCTCTTCGATCTCCTTGCGCAGGCCGGTGAGCCTCTCCTCGATGCTCTTCTTCATGGCATCCGTGAGGTCACGGCGCACGCCGCCCACCTCGCAGACGGAGAAGATGACGCGGCCGCCGGTCGTTTCTTCGAAAATATCCAGGATCGTCTCGCGAAGCCGCCAGCAGTGCATGAAAAGGCTCTCGAAGCCCAGCGCATCCGCGCCAAGCCCGAGCCACAGGAGATGGCTGTGCAGGCGGGAAAGCTCATGCCAGATCGTACGCAGGTAGCTCGCACGGCGCGGCACGTCGATCTCCATCAGCCCTTCGACAGCCTTCGCATAGCCCCAGCCATGCCCGAAGGAGCAGATGCCGCAGACGCGCTCTGCGACATAGATGAACTGCTTGAAATCGCGCTTCTCGACCAGCTTTTCCAGTCCGCGGTGGACGTAGCCGATGGACGGCACGGCGCGGACGACTTTCTCATCCTTCAGCTCCAGATCCAGATGGATCGGCTCCGGCAGGACCGGATGCTGCGGGCCAAAGGAAACGGTAGTGAGTTCAGCCATTGCCATCCTCCTTCTTCACGACAGATGCATCGACGCCAAGACCGCTGCGAAGGTTCACCTTCACGGCCTGCTTCGCATGGACGGCATTCGACAGGTCATGCCACGGCGTCTTCTGCGCGAGGTGGTAAAAATGCCCGCCATAGTCCACATCGGGTGCGATGAAACGGACATCCAGCCCGAAAAGATCGTGGATCTCATTCTCCCACACAAAGCCGTACCAGTACAGACTCGTGATGCTCATGACGGAGCCGTCGAGCGCCGCGGTCAGACGCAGGTGGTAGAGGAAATAATTTTTGTCAAAGGTGTATGTCAGTTCGAAGCCCTCCGTGGTACGGGTGCAGAGGATCTGTACCAAGCGGCAGCCTTCTTTTTTGAATCGCGCCACACGCTCCAAGAGGTCTTCCGGGCGAATGGTGATAAACTGCTGTTTCATAGATGTTCTCCTTTGGGAGGGGGATAGAAATAGGTTCGGGGTTCAGGGTTCAGGAGCGGCGCATAAAAATCAGAAGCGCCGCAAAGTATAAATAAGGCGATGCCCGAAGGTGTTATTCAAGCTACAAGTCACTAGTCACTCGGCACCACTAATCCCTAATCCCTAGCTACTAATCCCTGCTTTCAAACTTCAGGGGGATAGTGCGGCGCGTTATAAATATTTCGCACCGCACCATAACCTTGAACCCGCCAACCTGAACCCATCAACCTTTTCTCAGTTTCTTCTGCTTTTCTTCCAGCACGGAAAGGCCTTTTACGACGCCATCAATGATGGCCTCCGGACGTGCGGCGCAGCCGGGGACGTAGACATCGACGGGGATCGCCTTGTCCATGCCGCCAAGCATATTATAGCACTCGCGGAAGATGCCGCCGCTGCAGGCGCAGGTCCCGACGGCGATCACCACCTTCGGCTCCGGCATCTGTTCATAGATCTGGCGGACGACAGGCAGGTTCTGTGCGTTCACGCCGCCGGTGACAAGGAAAATATCGGCGTGCTTCGGGTCGCCGGTATTGACGATGCCGAAGCGCTCCACGTCATAGAGCGGTGTCAGGCACGCAAGCACCTCGATATCACAGCCGTTGCAGGACGATCCGTCATAGTGGATCAGCCAGGGAGATTTCTTTTCAAAGCTCATACATGACCTCCGGAATGGAGTGAATTAGGATGGTGGTGTTGGGTTTAAGGGTTCGGGGTTCAGGGTTCAGGGTTCAGAAGGTTCTATAGGTTCTGAGGGTTCAACGGGGAAGGTGCGGCGCATAAAAATATGGAAGCGCCGCGAGTATATATGGGGCGATGCCCGAAGGTTGCATTTCAGTCACTAGTCACAAGTCACTAGTCACTTGAGGCTCCTAATCCCTAGCCACTAATCCCTAGCTACCCGTCACTAGTCACCAGTCACTAGTCACTAGCGACTCATACCTGTTTTCAAACTTGTGGTGGCGGCTTCGCCGCCATTTTATATTCGGTGCAAAGCGCGACGCCGCTCACTTGAACCCATCAACCTGAACCAGACAACCTTTATTTGAAGTACATCAAAAATGCGATATTCAGAAAGCCTGCCATAAGGCCGACGAGCCAGGTGGAGGCGAGCATGCGCTCCCACTTGATGCGGGCGCAGCAGTTGTCGATGAGGATCTCTGCGAAGAAAACGATCTCGCAGATGGCAAGGCCGAGAAGCCATGTCCACCAGGTGTCCGATGCGAAGAAAAGGAGCACGAGGCCGAAGAGGAACACATTCTCATACCAGTGCGCGATCTCGACGACGGCCAGGGTACGGCCGGAGATCTCTGTCTTCAGACCGCCGATGAGCTCCTGATGCGCTTCATGCGACATGGAGATATCGAAGGGCGATTTCCTGAATTTAATGAGAAGGATGAAGCAGAGACCGAAGAAGATGCCCGGCATACGCAGGATATTCATATGGGCGCCCGTCAGGATGTCTCCGACGGAGAAGCTGCCGCTGGCGAGGTAAAAGCCGAGTGCCACCATGAGGAGCATCGGTTCATACGCCATGGTCTGCACGAGCTCACGCTCCGCGCCGATCTGGCTGTAGGGGGAATCGACGGCATACGCCGCGATGATGAGGCAGACACTCGCCATGGTCAGTGTGAATACGACGAGCAGGATATCGCCCTGCGCGAAGAAGATGGTGCCTGTCAGAAGGACGAAAAGAAGGAAGCCGAAGATGTAGAAGCCTTCCGCCTTATTGACGGCGATCGGCTGCTTTCCCCACAGCTTCAGGAAATCATAGAAGGGCTGCAGGAGAGGCGGCCCCTTTCTTCGCTGCATACGGGCGGAGATGATGCGGTCGCACCCGGAAAGCAGTCCGCCGAGGATCGGCGCTAAGAGGAGGTACAGGAAACCCCCTGCGATAGGCATCAGGAAGTCAGACATGGAATGCACCTCCTAAAGTCAAAGACAGCTCCATCAGGACGCAGGCAAGGGCTGCGGTGTAGCCCAGGAGCTTCATGCGGTCTTCACCGAACCAGCTCTCCAGATACCAGTTCCGCAATGTGACGGGGACGACACGTCCGCCGGCGCCGCGATAGGCATTGTCACTTCCGAGGTTTTCCCCGGAAAGATTTGTGACGACCTGTTTCTTCTCGCGGCTTTTGCCGAAGCGCAGCGGCAGGACGACCAGGAGGAAGACCATGAGCGACATGATCCAGAGATTGCTCTGCGCGATGACCTCTGCCGTCGCATGATAGGTGAGTGCAAGGTAGGGAATGACGCCGTATTCCGAAACGAGCGGGAAGAGCACGCAGACGATGAGCGTCAGTGCTGCCAGCGTTTTGAGCGCCGTCCATTCGACGCCAAGGATCCCTCGCTCGCGGTTTTCATTCGTCGGGACAAAGGTCGTGATCTTGCCGAGCCACTTCGTCCAGTAGAAGAGCGTGGTCGCCGAGCCGTAGACGAGGACGAGGAGAAGCAGCGGCTGTCCTGCATCGACGAAGGCTTTCATAGCGGCCCACTTGGAGATCAGCATGCCGAACGGTGCAAGGAACATCCCGCAGATGCCGATCACCATGCAGAGCGAAAGGCGAGGCATGGAATTGAAAATGCCATCGAAATTCTCCAGATCGCGGCTGCCGAGCTGCTGCTCTGCGGTGCCGACCGTGAGGAAGAGGAGAGACTTGGCGACTGCGTGGAAGATGACGATCATGATCGCCGTCCATGCGGCTTCATAGGAGCCTGTGCCTGCACAGCAGACGATCAGACCGAGATTCGAGATCGTAGAATAGGCGAGCACCTTTTTCCCATCGGACTGGGAAATGGCCGCGCAGGAAGCGAAGAAGAAGGTGATCCCGCCCACCAGCATCGCCATGATGCCGACATGGTTGTCTCCCAGGATCGGCGCGAGCTTGATGATAAGGAAGACGCCCGCCTTGACCATGGTCGAAGAGTGCAGGAGTGCCGAGGTCGGCGTCGGTGCCACCATCGCCCCCAGAAGCCAGCCGGAGAAGGGCATCATCGCCGATTTTGTGAATCCGCAGAAGACGAGGAGTGCTGCGATAAGCTCGACCGGTTCACGGCTGCGGCCCAGATTCACCAAGAGAGACAGCTCGACCGTGTAGTATTTCTCCCCCAGAAGGACGATCGCCAATGCAAAGGCAAGCCCGCCCAAAAGGTTCATCCAGAGCGCCTTGCAGGAGTTGTGGATCGCTTCATTCGTCTGCGAATAGCCGATCAGGAGGAAGGAGCAGAGAGACGTGATCTCCCAGAAGGTGTACATGAAGAGCAGATTGTTCGACATGACGAGACCAAACATCGCCGAAAGGAAGAGGAAGACCACGAAGAAGAAAAAGCCGCGCCGGTCAGGGATCCCCACATGCTTTCGATGGTACTGCGCCATGTAGCCCAAGGAGTACACTGCGATGAGTCCGCCGATGATGCCGGCGATCAGGATCATGATGATGGCAAAGTGATCGATGATGAAATCCCATGATACATAGATGCGATCGCCCATATGCCATTCAAAGGCCGCCACGATCACAAACTGCACAAGCCCCAGAAGCGCGATGCTGTAGCGTTTGAATTTCTTCGCATAGTAGCAGACCGCCAGGATGACAAGGAAGTCTGCCGCCAGCATCACCGCTTTCAGCAGCTCACTATCCACGCCGATCTTCACCGGCTCATCAAAGCAGGTGACGGCAACGGCAAGTGCGAGCCCCATCATCACCGCTGCCGAGCCTTTCACGAGCAGGGTGCGGAAGGAGGCATCGCGTGTCAAGAGCAGGATCATGGCCGTTGCAAGCGGCAAAAGAACCAGCAAGAGGGGTAGAAGCATAAGATCGACCTCCGAAGTGACCATGAGAAATGAGAGAGTCTCTCAATAAGTGCATGTGATTTATATAGTGTGTATACATATTTTTGTATATTTTCGCTATTGATATATACTTTATACTAAATGAATCAACAATGCAAGCGCAAAATGATTTCGATCGACGCTGGGCAGAACGAAAAAAGGCAGCTGCGACAAAATGCAAAAGCAGCTTGTCGTATCTGCCCTCTTTGGGAAGTGACTGGGGACTGGGGACTAGTGACTGGGAATTAGTAGCTAGGGATTAGGGATTAGGAATTAGGGAATCTCGAGTGACTAGTGACTTGTGACTTGAATACCGCCTTCGGGCATCGCCACTGTCTATACTTCGCGGCGCTTCTATACGTTTATGCGCCGCACCACCATTTCGCATTTCTCATTTCTAATTTCTAATTCAAAGAGCAGCATGCCCCAAAAACCATTGACTCACTGTTTCCCCAGCACATCCGCCATCACGCGCTTGAGCGCCCTTATATCGAAGGGCTTTGCCACATGGGCATTCATGCCGAGCGCGATGGCCTTCGCCTTGTCTTCGGCGAAAGCATTGGCCGTCATGGCGATGATGGGGATCTTCGAAAGCCTTGGATCCTCCAGATGGCGAATGATGGTGGTCGCCTTGTAGCCATCCATATTCGGCATCTGAATATCCATGAGGATGAGATCATACCAGAGCGGCTCTCGTTTCTCAAGCATTGCCAGACACTCGATGCCATCTCTGGCACGCTCCACAAGAAGCCCGGCCTCCTTTAGAAGCTCTTCTGCGATCTCTGCATTGAGATCATTGTCTTCCGCAAGAAGGATGCGGCGGCCTTGGAGCGTCGTATCCGGCAGGGCGGAGTCTTCTGCAGGGAATGCCTCTTCCGGCCCTTTAGCGATGCGGTGCGGAATCGAGACCGTAAAGGTGGTGCCCTTGCCCGGCTCACTCTCGACCGCAATGGTGCCGCCCATAAGCTCTGTCAGCTTCTTGGCGATGCCCATACCGAGGCCAAAGCCCGGTCGTCGGCTCTCCGTGCTGCTCCTCTCGCGCGTGAAGGCTTCGAAAATGTGCGTGAGGAATTCCTTCGTCATACCGATGCCATTGTCCCGGATGGTCGTCGTGAAAAGCTCGATGCCCTCTTGGGCCGGAGCGGAGCAGATATCGAAGGACACCCTCCCTCCGGGCGGTGTGTACTTGCATGCATTCGAGAGAAGATTCAGCAGGATCTCCTGCAGCTTCACCTTATCGGCATAGATGAAGCGCTGCGGCGTCCGAAGCGTCCTTGTGAAGGAAATCTGTCTGTCCCTCATCTGATTTTCAAAAAGGCAGCCGACAGACTCATAGAGCTCTTTCATGTCGATGATCGACTCCTCGATACCGCTTTTGCCGCTTTCGATGCGCGCAAGCTCAAGGACATTGTTGATAAGAGAAAGCAGGAATTCACCGGACTTCTCGATCTTTTCTGTATAGTCCAGGATCCTCTCCGGCTTGTCCTTGTACATGCGAAGCAGGTGGGAGAAGCCAAGGATCGCATTCATCGGCGTGCGGATATCATGCGACATATTGAAGAGGAAGGTGGACTTCGCCTTATTGGCGAGTTCGACCTGGCGGAGCGCTTCTTCCAGCTGCTGCTGTTTCTTCCTCTCCTCATGGATGATCTGATCCAGCGCGCGGTGGCCTATGATGACCTCGAAATGATCTTCATCCTGCTGAGAAAGCACCGCCCGCACTTCGAAATACTCATTCCCCGCAGGATTCGGACGCACATGGCAGCGGACGCTGTACATCTTATGCCGGAGAAGCTCCTCTTCGAGGCGAGAGGGTGAGAGGAGGACGGCCATCTCTTCGCGATCCGCCTCATGCACCAGATGCTCGCAGGCATAGCGGATCCATTCACTATAGCGATAATGCACATCCTCGAGCTTTCGCCCTATATGCGTATCCTCCATGCCCCGGATCAGCTCGATGGTATCCTGCCGGAGATCCGTCAGGAAGATCACAGAGAAATCCTGCCCCAGTGCATTCATCACGGCCTGGTTCTGCATCTCCTTCTGCTTGGCGCGGTCGATGGGATTCACCATGTACAGGAGATCTTTCGCGCGCCCCTTCTCATCTCTCGTCTTCACGATGAATCGCGCCTGCCGCCACTCTCCCGTGCGCGCACGATACGTGGTCGTGATGGTGTCTTCCTGCGAAAGGCGCGTGACAAGCGTCCTCGTATCCACAAAATCGCGCATGTGGTCCCAATATTCCTCGGAAACGATATACCGCAGTATATCCTCAAATGCCTGCGACGCCGCACACACCTTCCTGCTCGCCTGATACCCTTCACCGACACAAGCGATCCTCTCGCAGGTGTCTTTTTCCAGATCGACGAGGTAGATCACCCAGTAGATCTTGCTGATCGTAGAAATGACTTCATTCGACCGGCGTTCAGATGCGAGTGCCTCCTCGAGACGCCGCTGGTGTCTGCCCTCTTCCCTGATCAGATCATCGATCGGCCGGATCCCGATGACGACCTTAAAGCTCGTCTCATCCTGATGCACACGGATGGCCTTCAGCTCGAAGTATTCATTTCCCTCGCGGTTCCCTTTCGTACGCGCCCGATACGTGAACGTTTCCTTCTCCATCAGATGGCGCATCAGTCCCTCAGGGCCCAGCTCCCCATAGAAATCCCCACAGGACTCTTTCACCAGCAGATGATCGCGGATGTATACCATGCGCGCCCGATAAGAGAGCTTCTCCTTGGCAGGCAGAGCCTCATCGATATCCATGCCATGGCTGAACATCCCCTGCTTCACGACCTCTATCGTATCTGTCTTGAGGTCTGCGAAACAGATCACCGTGTAGTCTAAGCAGAGCGACTGCAGGATCGCATTCTCCCTCGCAAGATGACGGAGCGCCTGCTCCATAGGAGTTCCCGGCTCCGACTCCGCACAAAGTGTCTTGTCGAAGTTTCTGATCGACGCAAGGCAGTAGCCCGGTGTCCCTGCCGGCATGATATGAAGATGGATGAAGCGCTTCGTCCTCTGGGCAAAGGTATCGAAATCCAGCGTCTTCCCGTGATAGGCCGCTTCGTAGTAGGGGAAAAGCCACTTACCCCCGATCTTCGGCAAAAGCTCGATGCCCGATCTGCCGAGCAGCTTCTCAAGAGGGATAGAGAGATGCTTTGCTTCCGCCTCATTGGCATAGGCAAAACGCCAGTCCACCGGTTTTCCCGCCTCATCCACCTCGACATGGATGACATAGATGGGCACCGGACTCTCCCAGACCGCTGCCCCCAGCATCTTCAAGTAGACCTCGTCCTTCATGGCTTCCCCCTTACGGCACGCACAAAAAAAGCATGTATAAATTCTTTTTATTATACATGCCTGCACCGAAAAAAGAAAACAAAAAAGATCCTTCGGCTGCGCTCGGGATGACGATACGGAAAGGGCCGCCCCATTTTTTCATCCCACTTAGGGAGCCAACCTCCGCCCCTTCGGGGCACCTCCTTCCGGGGGGAAGGAGGGAGTATGCCGCCTTCCCCCACGCCCTTTTTCCCCATTTAAATACCCGCACCGGATGGCGGCCGGTGCGGGCTGTATTTTTGGAGTCTTCGGAATGGTCTAGTCATAAGACCATAGGACTATGATCCTATGAGAATGCGGAACGGAACAAGCCTATGTTCCTCAGAGATCCACCGTTGACAGCCGGTTTCATTCTGCCGGACCGCAGCCGGCAAGGAGAGATGGGAGCGCAGGATGGAAAATCATACAGGAACACATAAGGAAAGCACTGACCTCATGCGGAAAAGAAGAGCAAGCCTTGGTAAAAGGCGCACGGAAACGCAGATGCGCTATGACTTCTACAGCCCCCGACTCTGGTGCCTTGGGAGTCATGTCACGCTGCGAGGCCGCCCTCGTTCTTTCTTTCCTTTGCGTTCTTCCGCACCGGCTAGACAGATTTACCGGAGAGGACAGACAGAGCATCCCAAAGGCCTTCCCTGTGAAGCACGGGAAAACGCTCCCGGATCCTCCGTCTCACAGTCGAAAAATTTCGGAGACGAAGCTCATGAAAGAGAGTCTGCTCATTTCTCAGGCGATCGCTGCACCCATCCTGCCGATCCACTTTATCGGCGACAAATGCCCCGGGCTCCTGATCCACACGCAGAGTTCTTTCGGACAGATTTTCTCATCAAACGATCTGACATGTCTACTTGGTTCTATTATACACCATTTTTCACTTGAAAAAGTGAACAGTTTGACCTGCATGACAAAAGCCCCGCCGCCGCGGGGCTTTTCTGGCTATCGAAAATTTCTTGAGATGCTTATGAGAAACGAGGTTGCGTGCCGTCCCATTGACCGCAGACGAAAGAGGGGGAGGTTCTATGGATTCAACGGGGTCGGTGCGGCGCATTTCGTCATCCTGAGCGGAGAAAAACGTCGTATGTTAAGGAACGGCAAAAGATTTCTCGCTTTGCTCGAAATGACGATACACAAGTCTCTTAGTCTCTCATCCCTAGTCCCTGCTTTCAAACTTTTTGGGCTATCCTTTTCCCGTATCGTCATCCCGAGCGCAGCCGAGGGATCTTTCTTGCACTGCGGTCAGTATCACATAGGCACTGGCAGGGAAACGGCGCCTTGGTGCCACGTATTTCTGCGTTCACACATGCATCGTTTATCGGTCTGCAAGGAAGATTTCTCGCTTCGCTCGAAATGACGATACGAGAGTCCCCTAGTCACTAGTCCCCAGCCACTACTCGTTTTGTTCCGCCAGTGCCTTCACGAGATGATACACCTCCGCAAAGGGCAGATGTTTTTTTTCTGCGATGGCCTTCACCGATTCATACTCGGGGTAGAAGCGTCTCTCCCCGGGGAGGGCGACTTCCTTCACCTCCGCGATGCCGAAGGGCGTTTCCACCTGCTTCTGGTTGCGGCGAAGGATGGAGCGCATGACGCTCGGAAATTCGCGGATACCGATGGTCGTCGTTTCTTTGAAGATGATGTCCTCAAGCTCTTCCATCCTGCTCTTCTTGCAGATCACGGTGAGCTCCCACGCGGGACGGTTCTTCTTCATGTAGACCGGGCTGTAATGGACATCGAGCGCGCCGGCCTGCATGAGGCGGTCGATGGTATAGCCGAGCGCTTCGCCGGTGCTGTCGTCGATGTCGGTCTCGAGCTTCACGATCTCATCCTTGCCCTCTTCCATGGCATTCCCTTCGATGAGGTATGCACGGAGGATATTCGTGCGCTCGGTGTAGGCTCTCTTGCCCGCGCCAAGGCCTGTCGCCACGATGCGGAAGGCTTTCGGCAGCTGGTGCGTCGTGCAGATGGCAGCCGCGATGGCTGCGCCGGTCGGCGTGACGTATTCCCCCTTCGCCTCCATGATGGTGAGCGGCATATCGTAGGCTTCGATGATATTCATGGTTGCCGGGACAGGGACGGGCAGCACACCGTGCTGGCAGCGGACGGTGCCTCTGCCCTCGGTGAGGCAGGGGATGATGACATCCGTGATCCCCAGGCTGTCAAAGGTGACCGCCGCGGCAATGATGTCAACGATGGAGTCGATGGCGCCGACTTCATGGAAATGCACCTCTTCCAGCGGCATATGATGGGCGAGAGACTCTGCTTCCGCTACGATGTGAAACATCTTGCCCGCCAGTGCTTTCGCCGAGTCTGTCATGTCTGTCGCGTCGATGATGCCCAGGATCTCTGCCAGATGACGTCCGTGGTGGTGGTGATGCTCATGATCATGGTGATGATGAGGCTCTTCATCATGGTGATGATGAGGCTCTTCTCCTCCGTGTCCGTGACAATGAGGCGCTTCCTCGTCATGATGGCAGTGGCAATGATGTGCTTCTTCTTCCTCGTGACAGTGGCAGTGGTGCGCTTCCTCTTCCTCGTGACAGTGGCAGTGATGTGCTTCCTCGTCCTCGTGGCAATGGCAGTGATGCGCTTCCTCTTCCTCATGGCAGTGGCAGTGATGCGCTTCCTCGTCCTCGTGACAGTGGCAGTGATGCGCTTCCTCGTCCTCGTGACAGTGGCAATGAGGCACTTCCTCGTCCTCGTGGCAGTGGCAGTGATGCTCTTCTTCGTCCTCGCATCCGTGGCAGTGATGCTCTTCCTCCTGCGGGGCTGCCGAGCTGACCGGCGCCGGGCCATAGAGGTAGGCCATATCATGGTCATGATTTTCATGGGCTGCATCCAGAATGACATTGAAATCACAGCACGCAATGCCGGATTTCTTGACGCTGGAGATCTCCACCATGAAACCGTCCGCGGGGATGGAATTCAGCGCGCGTTCCAGCGCCTCCGGGTCTGCGCCGAGGTCGATCATCGCTGCGACGAACATATCTCCGCTGATGCCGGAGGAAGTTTCAAGGTATAATGTTTTTCCCATATGGTTTCTCCTTGTTGGTTGTTGATTATTGGTTGGAATCAGGAGTGACTGGTGACTGGATTCTAGTAGCTAGGGACTAGTGGCTAGGGATTAGGAGCTTCGAGTGACTGGTGACTTGAATACGACTTTCGGGCATCGCCCCGTTTCGTCATCCTGAGCGGCGAGAAACGTCGCACTTGAGATAACGAATGCCAGAACAACTGCGACCTGAGCCGAAGGATCTCGGCGAAGCCGCCACCTTCATTCCTCATTCCTAATTATGGCACGTAATCATAACAAGAAATATGGCGATATGGTTACTTTCAAATCCGTCCCATTTCCGCCAATCGGTTGATCTGTGTCGCCACATAGCCGGCGCCGAAGCCATTGTCGATATTGACGGTGACGATGCCATTCGCGCAGGAATTGATCATCGTCAAGAGCGCCGAAAGGCCGTGGAAGCTGGCGCCATAGCCCACCGACGTCGGCACCGCGATGACGGGATTCTTCACAAGTCCGCCGATGACCGAGGCGAGCGCCCCTTCCATGCCTGCCACTGCGATGACACAGTTCGCACGGCGCACGATCGCCTCCTTCGAAAGGATGCGGTGGATGCCGCTGACGCCCACATCATAGACACGTTCGACATGCGTCCCGAAGTACTCTGCCGTCTGTGCCGCTTCCTCTGCGACGGAAATATCTGCCGTGCCGCCCGTGCAGATGGCCACGCAGCCGATGTGCTCCTTCTCCTTTTCCAGCTTCAGGATATGCGACACCGGATCATAGGAGATCTCCGGCAGGAATTCCTTCACGATCTCATACTGGTGGGGAGAGGCGCGGGTGCCGAAGACTTCCCCCTCCACCTCATAGAGCCTTCGGAAGATCTGTCCGATGAATTCGTCAGATTTTCCCTGGCAGTAGATCACTTCTGCAAAGCCGGAACGCTTCTTCCGATCCGTATCGAGCTTGGCAAATCCCATTTCCTCATAGGATCGCTCCGCCGGATTCTCACGGATGAGCGCCTCTGCCGCAGAGAGCGACAGCGCGCCGGACTTCACTTGGGTCAATATCTCTTGAATACTCATATATGTGTCCTTTGGTTGATTTGTTGTTGGTTCAGGGTTCAAGGTTCAGGGTTCAGGGTTCAGGGTTAGTCCACGGAGCGTGCTGCCCTTTGATTGCGTTTGAAAGTTTCGCTTGAATGAGAAATTAGAAATGAGAAATGCGAAATGATGGTGCGGCGCATA
>JAJWRZ010000046.1:0-13215 GCA_021633965.1 Dialister sp. | reverse complement strand
AAAGTAAAAAGGGGCTGTGAAGAAATGAGGATTCATTTCTTCACAGCCCCTTTTGGGCTTCTATGGGCTTCTATTTCACCATTTCCAAGAATTCTTTTCTGAGCGCGCTGTCCGTCTTAAAAGCGCCGGAGGACGCCAGCGTCCGTGTCTTTGTCCCCGGCTTCTTGATGCCGCGGGCAGTCATGCAGGAGTGTTCCCCTTCGATGAATACGATGACGTCATCGGCATGTGTCACGAGGCGCATGATATCGCGGATGTCCGTACCGATGCGTTCCTGCAGCTGAAAACGCTTCGAGACAGCATCTGCGATGCGGGCGATCTTCGAAAGACCGATGACGCGGCCGCGCGGGATATAGCCGACCGCGACCTTCATATTGTACATCAGTGCGATGTGATGCTCGCAGTGGGAAAAGATGTCGATGTCTTTCACCACGACCATATCGCTCTCCGGCGTTTCGAAGGTCTTTTCAAATTCCCGGGCGATATCTTCATTGGATACCGCATTATAAGCAAACTGCTCCGCCATCATGTCCGCAAAGCGTTTCGGGGTCTCGACGAGGCCTTCGCGTGTGGGATCATCGCCGACAGCCTCAATGATGAGCCGCGCAGCTTCTTCCAATTTCTTTAGATCGACCATTATACGCCTCTCCTCTCTGGATCCCAGATGATCTTGTGCAGCTGCACCTGGACCCGGACATCACTCAATCTCTCTCGTCTGACATACTCCACCAGGTCGGCAGGGGCGATGCGTCCCCACACCGGGCTCACATAAAAGGCCGGGTCTTCGCCCTTGTGGAAATGCGCGGCGATGATCGCCTTCATCTCATCCATGTCGGCTTTAGAGCTCACGACGAATTTCAGCACATCCTCTTTCCCGAGGAGCCTGAAATTTTCCTCCAGCATCCGTTCCTTCATGCCGCTTCCGCTGCATTTGAAGTCCATCGTGTAGAATGTCCCCTGCGGCCGCTCTTGGAAGAGAGCCACCGCGCCATTCGTCTCGATATTCACCTCATAGCCCTCTTTGCCAAGGACTTCGCACAGATGCCGAACGGGATGGAGCATCGGCTCACCGCCCGTCAGCGTGATCTTCTTCCACGGGAAGGCATGGATGCGGGAAAGAAGCTCTTCTTCTGTCAGCGCTTCAGCCGTGTCCGTGAGCGAGAGCGAATAGGCGGTATCGCAGTAGCTGCAGCGCAGGTTACAGCCCGCAAGGCGCACAAAGATCGCCATGAGGCCCGTGCGTTTCCCTTCGCCGTCGATGCTGTCGAAGATCTCCGTCACGTGGAAGAGCCCGTCATCATAGCGGTACGCTTCAGTCTTTTTCATACGTTGCCACATTCCCTTCCGTCTCCTGCACCGACACGCGGATACAGTGAGGAATGCGGTCGCAAAGCCACTTCGCGATGTTTTCCGCCGTCGGATTCAGTCCCCCCAAGACATCGTTGATGACATGGTGGTCGAACTGGTTCACGATCTCCTTGATCTTGGAGAAATCCACGACCATGCCATTGTGGTCGAGCGTGTCATTCTGCACCGTGACCGTAATGATCCAGTTGTGTCCATGGAGATTCGTACACTTGCTTTCATAGTCCAGATGCAGGAAATGCGCACCGGATACTTCGATTCGTTTCGTTACTGTAAACATAGATTGTCGTCCTTATATAAATAGGTAGTTAGCCCATAGGGCGTGCTGCCCTTTGATTACGTTTGAAAAGCTCACTTGAATGAGAAATTAGAAATGAGAAATGCGAAATGGTGGTACGGCGCATAAAAATTAGAAGCGCCGCGGAGTGTAAATAGAGCGATGCCCGAAGATGGCATTTCAGTCACCAGTCACTCCTAATCCCTAATCCCTAGCCACTAATTTTCCAGCGCCGGATCCTTGACGCCATTCGCTGCGAAGGCGGCTGCCCTGTCGATGCAAGTGCCGCATGTGCCGCAGGGCTTCTCCCCGCCCTCATAGCAGCTCCATGTGAGCTCATAGGGCGTATGGAGAGCAAGGCCGGTCGCCACGACGCCGGCTTTATTCATTTCCGCGAAGGGGAAGACCAGATGCACCTTGCCATAGGTGCCGATGGAGACGGCATCGCCCATCGCTTTCAGAAAGGGCTCGCTGCAGTCTGCATAGGCATCGCCTGCCGCATCGTCTGCGTGCGCGCCGATGTAGATATCGACTTCATCCCCCTCAAAGAGGCTCGCCGCGAGCGAAGCCGCCGTCGAGAGCATGAGTCCGTTGCGGAAAGGCACATAGGTCGAGACCTTGCCCTCCCCGTTCTTGGCGATCTGCTCCGCGTAGCTCTCGTGGACGATCTCTTCTGTGGATCCTGCGAGGAGGGAGCAGTTCGAATACTGGAAAATGGCAGAAAGATCAAATTCGTAGTGCCGTACATGGTAGTACGCTGCGACCTTGCGTGCCGCAAGGATCTCTTTTTTGTGCTTCTGCCCATAAAAAATAGAAGCAGTTACGACGTTCTCTGCTCCCAGTCTGTCTACCGCCAGCGAGACGCAGGTGGTCGAGTCCACGCCGCCGCTGGAGAGGATAATAGCTTTTTTCATCTTGCCTCCTGTTTTTTATAGTTGGTGTTCAGATGACAACTGAGATGGATATTTTTCGGTGCGCCTTGGCGCACGGATAGGAGAAAGCCGGACGAGCCGCTTCGGGGCATGGGGCTTTCGCTTTCCTATAACCAATTTATTATAGCATAGATGGCAAGGAGAAGGTAAGCAAAACGAGCCAGT
Source organism: Dialister sp. (assembly GCA_021633965.1). Classification (GTDB taxonomy): domain Bacteria; phylum Bacillota; class Negativicutes; order Veillonellales; family Dialisteraceae; genus Dialister. Next base: position 10,476 of record JAJWRZ010000046.1, on the reverse strand, counting down.
GACTCGTGACTGAAGTGCTACCTTTGGGCATCGCCTCTTTTCGTCATTCCCTCATCCATACTTGATAAAATTCCCGAAATCTAAAAGTTTTTTCACCTATACTCGAAAAACTTTTAGATTTTTGAAACTTTCTTAGTGTATAATAGATAAAAAGCAAGGAGGTGTGCCATGATTGAACGACCTTATTATTTGAATCAGCTACTTCGCGCGAAGGATACGGATTTCATCAAAATCATCACCGGCATTCGCCGTTCAGGAAAGTCCACGCTGCTTGAGATGTTGAAGAAGCACCTGCTCACTCAGGGCGTCCCAGAAAATCACGTCATCCACATCAGCTATGAGCAGATTCCCTGGTTTCCGTTGGAAAAGGCAGAGACGCTCTATGCGTACATCAAAGAGCATATCACGGAGCCTGCCCATCGCTACTACCTTCTCATCGACGAGGTACAGGAGCTCGAAGAATGGGCGAAAGTCATCAACGGGCTGAAAGCGACGTTTCCACTCGATATCTACATCACTGGCTCAAACTCGCGTCTCTTCTCAGGCGAGTATCTGACTTACATCACAGGACGGTACATCGAAATCAAAGTGTACCCGTTGTCGCTTTCCGAATTCATGACATTCCGCGGCTATGACGAAAGCAACGTCGCAAAAGCATTCAATGAGTATCTCACCATTGGTTCTTTCCCAGCCGCAGCAGTCGCGAAAGACCCCGAACTTACAGAAATCATCAACAGCGGCCTCTTCGACTCCATCTTTGCACGAGACATCATCATCCGCGGCGGCATCCGCAATGAAGGCGTCTTCCTCAAAGCCGCCAAATTCATCATGGAGAATATCGGAAATCCTCTCTCCGTGAGTGCTATCAGCCGAACGCTGAAATCGCAGGGCTCTTCCGCGAGCGCGGACACCATCGATAACTACCTCACACAGATGGTCAATGCCTATGTGCTCTACCAATGTGAACGCTACGACATCCGTGGCAAAGAGCGGCTTCGCACCAATGGCAAGTATTACGTAGCTGATCTGGGGCTTCGCAATCGTCTCATCGGCTACCGCAGAGGAAATCTGGGGCACGTCATCGAAAATCTAGTCTACCTCGAACTCCTTCGCCGCGGCTATACCATTTCCACCGGCCTTTACAATTCGCTGGAGGTGGACTTTGTCGCGCAGAAAGGCACAGACATCCGCTATTATCAGGTGTCGCTCTCGGTCATGGAAGAAACCGTGCTTGCCCGCGAACTTGCGCCGTTCCAGAAAATCACAGACAATTTTCCCAAGTACCTCATTACCATGGACACCATCGATTTCTCACAGAATGGCATCATCCACCAGAATCTCTATGACTTCCTGCTCGGGAAAAATAAGCAGTGACCGATGCCCGCAGTGATGCGTACTTTATAATTTTTTATTCCCATTTTTATTGCAAACGATTCTGTTTGATTGGACCAAAGGAGAACCCACTATGCACGGCGGAGACGCAGATGAATTTATCGATTATATGAATGACGGAGAGGCCTCTGTCCGTCACAGGAGCTTTGTCTATCGCTTTTCCGGTCTGAAATACCACGCCGGCCGGCATCAGTATCGGATCAGCATCGAGAAGTATCGCTTCACGAAGGAGCCTTTCGAAGACTTCATGGAGCTTGTCTATCACTACGAGTCGGAGGATGCAGAGGATGTCCTGAATCACCTCACCGAAGACATCCTCTGGGATGGAAAGAGCTTCTACGAACTGGAGAAAGCTCTGACATGGATCGACTGGTGACTAGGGATTAGGGATTAGGGATTAGGGATTAGGGATTAGGGATTAGGGATTAGGGATTAGGGTGCTCGTCTGCCCCTTCCTCTGGAAGGAGCAGACGAGCACAGCGAGGCGGGGCTGGTTGCGATAGATTCAATACTCCGCGGCGCTTCTATTTTTATGCGCCGCACCAACATTTCTCATTTCTAATTTCTCATTTTAAGTTCCAGTTTTCCTCCATGATAAGCCAACCCATACTATCGCAAATAAAAAAGCAGCCTCACGGCTGCTTTTTTATGTTGCTCAGTCCTTCGGACGAATGACAACGTATCTGTACGGTGCTTCGCCTTCGGAATCGGTGGAGACGGCGTGGTCGTCCTGCAGAGCCAGATGGATGATGCGGCGTTCACCGGCAGCCATCGGTTCGAGACGGATCTCTTCGCCCGTGCGTTTCACCTTGCCTGCGAGGCGTCTGGCGAGGGCTTCCAGGGTATCCTGGCGGCGCTCTCTGTAGTTTTCGACGTCAAGCAGGATGAAGTAGTGATGGCGGAAGGATTTCCCTGCGGCCAGGTTCGTCAGGTACTGGAGTGCATCCAGTGTCTGTCCGTGCTTGCCGATCAGGATGCCCAGGCCATCACCCACCAGGTTGATCATGATCCGTTCTTCGGTCATGCGGCATTCCATGGTGACGGCAAGGTGCATGCCGGCAAAGACGCCCGCGAGGAAGGTCTTTGCTTCTTCCGCGACCTTCTTCTGTTCTTCCGGATCGAAGGTCGGCTCTTCGCGTTCGGCTTTCTTCTCTTCTGCCGGTGCTTCTTCGGCTTCCGGAGCGGCTTCTTCCGCCTTCGGTTCTTCGGCCGGCGTTTCTTCCTTCGCTTCTTCGGCAGGGATTTCTGCCGCCGGTGCTTCTTCGGCAGGAGATGCTTCTTCGACAGTGTCTTCCTCCGCTTCTTCATCCGGTGCGGAAATGTCTACGACCGCCATCTTCTTGTGGATGAGGCCGAAGAGTCCGCTCGAGGGCTGTTCGACGACATGGACGACAGCTTCTTCGCGGCTGATGCCGAGCTTTTCCAAGCCTTCAGCGACAGCCGCTTCGATGGTTTTTGCTGTGATTCTGACTGTTCTCATTTTTCATCAGCCTCCCCGGTGCTCTTAGCAGGTACTTCTGCCTTAGCCGGCTTTTCATTGCTGGCCGGTTCTTTTACTTCTTCAGGAGCTTCTGCTTTGGAAGGAGAGGCTTCTTTGTTTTCGTCTTTTGGTGCATCCGCAGGCTTCTTCACGACTTTCTTGATGACTTTCTTACGGATGATCTTTTTCTTCTTCACTTCCGCTTTCGGCTGGTTCTCTCCATGAACGGTGAGAGTTCCTTTGGGAGCTTTGCCGCCGATGCGTTCCTTCATTTCGCCCCAGTACATGATGGTCTGCTGGACGAGCTGGTAAAGGTTGCAAACGATCCAGTAAATGACAAGGCCGCTCGGGAAGTTCAGGGACATCCAGCCGATCATGACAGGCATCATGAGCAGCATGGTCTTCTGGTTGCTCGGTGCGTCCTTCGGGGTGGTCTGCCAGGAAATGATGAAGGTGGAGGCAGCAGAGAGGATCGGAAGGATGTAGGTCTCATCCGGTACAGCCAGGCTTTCCAGCCACAGGAAGCTCTCGTGGGCCGGATCATAGGAAAAGCCCTGGAGTGCGTAGTAGATGGAGATCAGGAATGGCATCTGAATGAGGAGCGGCAGGCAGCCGGAGAGCGGAGAGGCTCCGTTTTCCTTGTAGAGCTTGCCCATTTCTTCACGCAGCTTCTGCGGATCATTCTTGTATTTCTTCTGGATCTTCTGCATTTCCGGCTGAATGGCCTGCATGGCCTTCATGGACCGGATCTGTTTCAGGGCGAGCGGGAGCAGCAGCGTCTTGATAATGACGGTCAGGACGATGATGGCGATCCCATAGCTCGGGAATCCCAGGTCTTCTGTCATTTTGTAGCAGAATTCCAGGCAGACGCGCATGACATCTGCGAGGAGTCCGACTAAGCTCGACAGAAACGGAATCTGAAAATCACTCATTGGTTACTCCTTATACGGCCTATATTGCAGCCGTTACATGCCCGGGCCTTCTGAATTTCAAGAGCCCGGTGAGTTTTCGGGAAATCGATCGACGGTTATGGTGGGATGGATGGCCGGGAATTGGTAGCTAGTGACTAGTGACCAGGGATTAGGGGGATATATAGAATTAGAAATGCGAAATGAGAAATGGCGGTGTAGCGCATCAAATGTAGGAAGCGCTGCCAGTTTTAATAAGCGATACGAGGATATCGATTTCTAAACTCGCGGCGCTTTCATTTTATTTTGCACCGCACAATCATTTCTCATTTTCCCCTTCACGCCTCACTTCAAAACATAGAAAAAGACAGCCTCTTCACGGGAGCGGGTCGTATCCACCTTTGTGAAACGGGTGGCACTTGGAAATCCGCTTGATCGCGAGCCAGCTGCCTTTTAGGGCTCCATATTTTTGAAGCGCCTGCAGTGCATATTCACTGCAGGTCGGGTAGAAACGACAGCAAGGAGGCTTCAGGGGAGAGATAAACGCTCTATAGAATCGGACAAGACCGATCAGAAGCTCTTTCATCTTATTTCACCAGAATTCCGGCTTTGCGCCACAAGGAAAGGATCGCTTTTTCCGCTTGCTGATAGGTGGCGCCCGTCAGGAAGATGCCTGAGAGCATCACCACTTCATAGTGGGGCGAAAGCTCAGCCATATGAAGGCGGTAGACCTCCTTCATAAGACGTCTTGCACGGTTTCGCGCAAAGGCGTGGCCGATCTTCTTCGTAGTCACGAAGCCCATACGGGTGCCCGGCTTTTTGGTTTTCACCACATAGCAGAGCCCGGCCCGATTGCTGAAACGTTTGCCGGATCTGTAGATCCGACGGTAATCCCTGTTCTGTCTGATACGAGAAGAGCGGGGCAGTGTATACCCCACCCTCTCCTCGCTGATTTCTTGATTAGGCACTTAATACCTTTCTGCCCTTTGCTCTTCTTCTCTTCAGAACAATACGGCCTGCTTTTGTTTTCATACGAGCACGGAAACCGTGGGTCTGTTTTCTCCAATGGTTGTTCGGCTGGAATGTCATTTTTGCCATGTATAAACACCTCCTTACATCGTGTTGTGCCATTTATCTGCACCATAACAGAATAATTATATCTAAGAGAAGAGGGGATGTCAATAAAGTTTGGAAGGAAATCTTGACAAGGGGGACGGGTTCAGGGTTAGCTCCTTGGGCGGCTCCGTCCACTGATTATGAATGAAAGCTCGGCTCTCTAGTTAGGAGTTAGGAGTGAGGAGTGAGGAGTGTTGGTGCGGCGCACAAAATTTAGAAGCGCCGCGGAGTTTTGATAGCGCTTCGCGCCGTCGTCATCTCGAGCGTAGCCGAGAGATCTTCCTTGCAGAACGATCAACATGCTAACTGCGCTACTTCAATCACCGCTTGCTTCTAATCCCTAATCCCTAGCCTCTCATCCCTGCTTTCAAACTTCAGGGTAAGCCCTTGGACGTGCCATCCCTTGATTGTGTATAAAAGCTCTTCTCTCTAGTTAGGAGTGAGGAGTGTTGGTGCGGCGCATAAAAATATGGAAGCGCCGCGGAGTATAAATAGGGCGATGCCCGAAGGTGGCATTTCAGTCACTAGTCACTAATCACTCCTAATCCCTAATCCCTAGCTACTAATCCCTAGCTACCAGTCACCAACCACTAGCTCCCCTTCGATTTCCATAACAGCATCCCGCTTCCTGCTACGATGAGCGCGCCGCCGATCCAGGATGCCGGGGTCAGGACCTCTCCCCACAGCGCCCAGCCGGCCACAATGTGAAAGAGGACGCCGGTGTACATGACGAAGGTGACGATCATCGGATGGATGTGCGTCGCGCCCCATGTGAAGCAGACCTGTGCAAAAATGGCAGAGAAGGAAAGGGCGAAGAGCCAGAGGCATTCTGCCGCATCCGGCATCTGGAAATCGTGCCCGAGCATCAGCAAAAGACCGCCTGCCATGCTGTAGAACTGAAAATAAAAGACGATCTCTCCGCCGGAGTGGCCGCCCTTTTCATTGAGCCTGCCGATGCAGGTGTAGGCGCACGCTGAGCAGAAGGCCGATACAATGCCGACGAGTGCGTAACCATTAAAGGAGGAGTAATCCCAGATCCTCAGCACCACCGCCGCACCGGCAGCAATGATGAAGAGCCAGACACGCACCTGCCCAGACGGCGTGGTCTTTAAGAAGATCGGCGAAAGGATGCACATGAAGAACGCGGCGAGCTGGACAAGGATCTCCGCATCACCCAGTGTCAGCCCCTTGAGGCAGAAGAAAAAGAGCAGGATGCCCATCCCGCCGAAAATGCCGCGCGTATGAAGGAGCAGTCTGTCCTTCCCGGAAAAAAGCGGGAGCGACTCTCTCTTTGCGATGAGCGGCAAGAAGAAGAGCCCCACGAGGCCGCGTACAAACGTCAGCTCGCCGGTCCCCAGATAGGAGACCGCTTTCGCAGACACATCCATCAGTGTGAAAAGAAGCGCGGCCAGGATCGAGGCAAGGATGCCGAGTGTCATAGAAGAAAGTTTTGTAGTCATGATTGGGTTCAATAGGTTCAGGGTCAGCCCGTGGGGCGGGACGCCCATGAATTGCGGATGAACGCTTTGCTCGAATGAAAAATTAGAAATGAGAAATTAGAAATGGTGGTGCGGCGCATAAAAACAGGGAAGCGCCGCGAATATTTATGGGGCGATGCCTGAAGGTCTTTTGATAGCAGGTTTCCCTCGTATCGTCAGCCTTCCCCTCGAGGGGAAGGTGCCCCGAAGGGGCGGATAGGGCACAGGCGGTATGAAAGACAGATGAGGAAAGCGGAGAGGTGTGCGGCACATGTGGGGAAAACGTGAGTTCCTGACTGCGAATGACAAAGATTTCTCGCTTCGCTCGAAATGACGATACGGGAGCCTAATGTCTCCCAGTCTCCAATCCCTAGTCACCAGCCACCAGTCACTAGCTACCAGTCACTAGTCACTAGTTACCAGTCACTAGTCACCAGATCCGCCATTTTCTTCGCCCATGCCTTTGCGCGGGCGAAGTCCTCTTCATTCGGATGCTTCTCGGCCTCCTCCAGTCGGGCGAGGCGTTCGGGGGTCATTTCATGGGCCGTCTCCTGGGCAAGCCCTGCCAGCTTCTTCTGATGGAAGGAATTCACGCGTCCCTGACAGAGGAAGGTGCCAAGACAAGTGGCATCCTCGGGAAGAAGAGCGGCGGCATTTGCCAGATACATCTTGGCCGCCTCCGAATCAGGCCAGGTACCGGCGGTCGCATAGATCGCCACATGTTTTCCGAAAAGGGAAGAAAGCGTCTTCTGCGCGAGAGGATCTGCGCCCCGGCGGTAGCCCCAGAAGCCGACAAAGACAAGGTCGTAGGAAGAGAGGTCGTTTCCCTCGCGCCCCTCCTCCATGATCTCCTTCTCCCCCGGCAGCGCCTCAAAGATCGCCTCTGCGACCGCCTTCGTATTGCCCGTGCGGGAAGACCAAAGAACCAATGATTTCATGAAAGCCTCCTTAATTCAATGAGAAATTAGAAATTAGAAATGCGAAATGAAGGTGCGGCGCATCAAGTCATAAAGCGCCGCATGATCAAATAATACATTCTGCTCCCTTCATTATCCATAAGCCGTTCTCTTTTGTCAAAGAATTGACAGAGTTTTCCAAAGGCACTAAGATGAAGAAAAAGCGGTCAAGAGGTTGACCATTCTTTCGAAAACTCGCGGCGCTTTCATTTTTTCGCGCCGCACCACCATTTCTCATTTCTCATTTCTAATTTCTAATTCTACTGCCTGCCAAAGCCGTAATGTATTGTACTTCAAAGGAGCCTCATCATGCGTCGCTGGATCATGCATGTCGATATGGACGCCTTTTTTGCGTCTGTCGAACAGAGAGACGACCCCGCGCTCCAAGGCAAGCCTGTCATCGTCTGCGGAAAGAGCCGCCGGAGCGTCGTTGCGACCGCCTCCTACGAAGCCCGCGCCTTTGGCGTACATTCGGCGATGCCTCTCTCGCAGGCGAAGCGCCTCTGCCCCCATGGCTGCTTCGTCGCGCCGCGCTTCGAAGCCTACCGTGAAGCATCGGATGCGATCCATCAGGTCATGCTCCACTATGCGGACGCCTACGAGCCGATCTCCCTAGATGAAGCCTTCCTCGACATCTCCGGCATGGGAAGCCAGTATCCGACGCTTGGCTCGATCGGACGCGCCATCAAAGAAGAGATCCGCTGCGCCGTGCATCTCACGGCCTCTGTCGGCATCGCACCGAATAAATTTCTTGCCAAGATGGCGAGTGACATGAATAAGCCGGACGGCCTCTGCATCATCCCCTACGGCAGAGAACGGGAAGTCCTCGCACCCCTTCCCGTGCGCCGTCTTTGGGGCGTGGGCAGTGTCACGGAGAAAAAACTCCTGGCCGCCGGATTTCGCACCATCGCCGACATCCAAGAGGCAGCGCCGGAAAAACTCTCCGCCCTTCTGGGCAATCAGGGGCCTCTGCTGAAAGCCCTCTCCCTTGGCATTGACGAGCGCCCCATTATCTCTTCCCGGCAGGTGAAATCCGTCGGCGATGAATCCACCTATGAATATGACCTGACCGATCGCCCAACGATAGATCGGGAGATCGCGATCCACAGTGACATCGTCGCACAGCGCCTTCGCAGGCACGATCTTGCCGCGCGCACGATCTCTCTCAAGATCCGCTTCGCGTCTTTCAAAACCATCATGCGGAGTCTGTCTCTGGAGGAAGGGACGAATCTGCAGGAGACCATCGACAGCGCCTGCCAGACCCTGCTTTCCCGCATCCCGCTCACCGAAGGCATCCGCCTCATCGGCGTCACCGCGTCGAATCTTGGCGCGCCTCTGTCCATCCCGTCGCTCTTCTCAGACAAAGAGGAAAAGCGCGCCCGTGCCGCCAAAGCCATGGACAGTATCCAGCAAAAATACGGCAGGAAAGCGCTCCGGAAGGGATTCTGGCTGGAAAAATAGAATTCGGGGTCAGGGTTAGCTCCTTGGGCGGCTCCGTCCACTGATTATGAATGAAAGCTTTGCACGAATGAGGAATGAGGAATGAGGAATGGTGGTGCGGCGCATAAAAATCAGAAGCGCCGCGGAGTTTTGACAGCGCTTCGCTCGAAATGACGATACGGGAGTCTGATGTCTCCTAGTCACTAGTGACTGATTACTTGAATACTACTTTCGGGAATCGCCCCATATATACTCGCGGCGAAGCCGCCACCTTCATTCCTAATTCCTAATTCCTAATTCCTAATTTTCTAGAACCCTGAACCCGACAACCCGAACCCTCTTCCCCCTTCCCTTCTGCGCTATAATGAAAGTATCCCAAACATTTTCAAGAAAAGAGGTCTTACTATGGTCAATACAGAACGAATGAAACGCACCTTCACGGAGCTTGTCTCCCTCTACGCACCGAGCAAAGGCGAGCGTGAAGTCTGCGAATATTTGAAAAAGAAGCTGAAAAGCCTCGGCGCCTCGAAGATCATCGAAGACAATGACGGCTCCGTCAATGGCGGAAACTGCGGCAATCTCATCGCCGTCTGGAATGGCAATGCCCCGGGCCTTCCCTCCATCGCGCTCACCGCGCACATGGACTGCGTCGAACACTGCAAGGACATCGAGCCCATCTTGGAAGGCGGCGTCTTCACCTCGAAAGGCGACACCATCTTGGGCGGCGATGACAAGGCCGGCGTGACCGCCATCCTGGAAGGCATCGCCCTCATGAAGGAGATGTACATCCCGCACGGCAAGATCACTGTCATTTTCACCGTACAGGAGGAAATCGGTCTCTTCGGCTCCAAGTACATCGAAGAAAAATACATCCAAGGCATTGACTTCGGCTACGTGCTCGATGCCGACGGCCCTGCCGGCTCTCTCTACAACGCCGGCCCGTCCCAGTACCAGCTCTCCTTCACACTGAAAGGCGTCGCAGCACACGCCGGCATGGCACCGGAAAAAGGAACAAATGCGATCGCCATGGCCGCAGAGGCGATCACACACTGCCCGACAGGACGCATCGATGAGGAGACCACCTGCAACATCGGCATCATCACCGGCGGCACTGCGACGAACATCGTCCCGGACGCCTGCGTCGTACGCGCAGAGGCCAGAAGCCGCGACCCGAAGAAGCTCGAAGCACTCGTCGATACGATGGTCCATGCCTTCGAAGACGCAGCGAAGAAATTCCCCGAAGGCTCTCTTTCCGTCAATACAGAGAAATCGTATGATGCCTTCCTCGTCAAGGAGAGCGACCCCGCGCTGAAGCTCTTCCGGAAAGCTGCCGCCTCCATGGATAAGACCATGACTGTCGCAAAGAGCGGCGGCGGAAGCGATGCGAACTGGTTCACCGCAAAGGGCTTCCCCGCCGTCCTTGTCGGCGTCGGCATGACCGACTTCCACACCAACCGTGAAAGCCTCAAGGAGCAGGATCTCTACGATGCCGGACTTCTCGTGTACAAGCTCATCGAGGAAGAAAGCCATCTGGGAGAATGAGTGACTGGTGACTAGGAATTAGGGATTAGGAGTCTCAAGTGACTGGTGACTAGTGACTGGAATGCCAGTCGCGGGCATCGCCACTATTTATACTCCGCGGCGCTTCTGCTTTTTATGCGCCGCACCACCATTTCGCATTTCTCATTTCTAATTTCTCATTCAAG
>JAJWRZ010000225.1:0-2127 GCA_021633965.1 Dialister sp. | reverse complement strand
CTTTCGGGCACCTTCCCCTAGAGGGGAAGGCTGCGATACGAGAATACCATCTTCTTAAAAAAGGCGGCGAAGCCGCCACCTCAACCCTGAGTCCTGAATTCTGAACCCTAGTTACCAGTCAACGCACTCCGCTTTTCTCCCTCCTTCCTTTGGAAGGAGGTGCCCCGAAGGGGCGGAGGTTGGCTGCGTGAAGCGGTATTTTCACACGCGGGGATGCCAACCCCGCCTCGCTTCGCTCGTCTGCCCCTTCCAGAGGAAGGGGCGAGAATGATTCTTGATCGGGCATCGCCCCACATATAATTGCGGCGAAGCCGCCACCTCAACCTTGAACCCTGAACCTTGAACCTTGAACCAAATGAAAGCAAAGTAAAAAGAGGCTGCGAAGAAATGAATCCTCATTTCTTCACTGCCCCTTTTGCATTTCATCCTTAGAATACTTCTTTGATGACGATGGTCTGCTCACGGCTCGGGCCGACAGATACGATGCCGATCGGTACACCGATGAGCTTGGAGATGCCTTCGAGGTATTCCTTGCAGAGAGCCGGAAGCTCATCATAGCTTCTGATATCGGAGATCTTCTGCTTCCAGCCTTTGAAGGTCTTATAGACCGGGGTGATCTTTTCAAGGAATTTCAGGTCAGCCGGGTATTCTTCGATTTCCTTTCCTTCATATTCGTAGCCCGTGCAGACCTTGATCTCTTCCATATCATCCAGAATATCCAGACGAGTGATCGCGAGGTAATCGAAAGAGTTCAGCTCTGCCGCATAACGGACAGCGCGGGTATCGAGCCAGCCGATACGGCGCGGACGGCCGGTGACAGTGCCGAATTCATGCGCGGTATTTCTGAGATAGTCGCCTGTCTCATCGAGCAGCTCCGTCGGGAACGGGCCCTGTCCGACGCGGGTGCTGTACGCCTTCACGACACCGAAGATATTCTGCATGTTGTGCGGTCCGATGCCTGCGCCGATGCAAGCGCCGCCTGCCGTCGGGTGGGAAGAGGTGACGAATGGGTAAGTCCCGTTATCGCAGTCAAGCATGGATGCCTGCGCACCTTCGAAGAGGACATTCTTGCCTTCCTTCACCAGCTTCTGCACCGTGTAGTTCGTATCCTTGACATAAGGACGGAGCTTTTCCGCATAGCCGAGATAGTCAGCAAGCATCTGCTCATAGTCGAAGCCTTCCACGCCGTAGAGCTTTTCGAGAAGCATATTCTTCTGATCGACATTATATTTCAGCTTTTCTGCAAACGTTTCCTTATCCATCAGGTCACAAATGCGGATGCCGATGCGGTTGATCTTGTCGGCATAGCACGGTCCGATGCCATTCTTCGTGGTGCCGATCTTGCGGCTGCCTTTTCTGGACTCCTCCGCTTCATCGAGACGGATATGGTATGGGAAGACCACCTGCGCACGAGTGGAGATCTGCAGGTGCTTCGCATCGATCCCCTGCTTTTCCAGATTTTCCATTTCCTCCAAAAGGCTCTTCGGGTCCACGACGACACCGGTGCCTACGATGCAGATGGTACCGGGATACATGATGCCGCTCGGCATGAGACGCAGCGGATACGCTTTGCCCCCGGTCACGACCGTGTGACCCGCATTATTTCCGCCCTGGGAACGGACGACTACATCTGCTTTCGCCGCAAGATAGTCTACGATCTTGCCTTTACCTTCATCGCCCCACTGGGCACCAATTACCATTGCTGTTGCCATGATTCATTCTTCCTTCCTGTGACGGAATTTTTTCCTCAGACAGATGAGAGAGGAAATCAAAATCTGTACGTCTTACATTTTTTCGCACAAGTACGATTACATTATATCATACGGGGGAAGAAATAAGAATGGGGATAGGTTGGCGGGTTCGGGGTTCGGGTTGAAAGGTTCAACAGGTTCTGAAGGTTCAACGGGGGTGGTGCGGCGCGTCAGAAAGAAAGCGCCGCGGAGTTTGAAAATAGGCGATGCCCGCGGTCCGTACACGAAAAGCCCCTTCCCCTCGGGAAGGGGCCGCCCGAAGGGCGGGGGATAGGGAGGCAGCTGAGAAAGCAGCTTCTCCGCACATATGCGGCCGACTACGAAATGGGAACGTCTCGCGCATGACACAGTTAGCCTCGCATGTACTGTCCCACTG
>JAJWRZ010000224.1:0-2135 GCA_021633965.1 Dialister sp. | reverse complement strand
AAGGGGGAAGCAAGACGTTACGTAGCTAACGATTTCCTTAACTTAATAGCCTTCCCCTCTAGGGGAAGGTGCCCGAAAGGGGCGGATAGGGTGACTATGGCATGAAAGACAGCTGGGATAAGGTTTCCCGGTCACTCCTATGAGAGCTGCAAGTCCCCGCGGCAGATGGAACGCGAAAATGAGATGATCGTTATTTCACATCGCCTTTTTTATTGCCCTTCGCCGGAAAACAGATGCGGTAAGCTCCGGCAGATGTATCCCTTTTCATGACTCTCATCTGCCCTCTACGAATCCCATTTTCTTCGCATTTTTGTGAAGCTCTGCAAATCCTGCACCGGTGTCTGCTTCTTCTGCGATGCTGACGCAGTTGTCCGCGATACGGCTCAGGTTGTAGAGAAGGTCGGAGAAGTATGGTGTCATATGGGCATGGCACTCGCCTGCTTTCACACGCTTCAGATGTGCCTTATTGCAGCGGCGCTCCGAGCGGCGCATCTGATCCGTGTCCCTGAATATATCGTTCACCATCTCTTTGGAGCCTGTTTTCACGGCTTCGACAGCGCGCGAGAGAAGCGACTGGGCAAGTGTGATGCACTTCACGATTTCTTCATTGGCGACAGAGGAGAACACACGGTTCTGCGCAACCACCTGCCGGCAGATCTCATCCATATCCCTGCATCGCTCTCCCATGCGTTGGATATTATTCGTAACGAAGTGAAGCCTCGCCGTTTCCTCCGACTGCTGCTCGGTCAGATAGCCGCCGGAAAGCAGCTTGGTGATGTACTCGGTGACTCGTCCCTGCAGCTGTTCCAGGATCATCAGATCCTCTTGAAAGGCCTCATAGTCCTTGGCGGTTCGCTGGCTGTCAAGGACGAGCTTCAGCTGGTTCAGTGTCCGATCAGCCAGTCCGACCAGACGCTCCAGCTCCAAAGAGGCGAGGTACATGGCAGCGGCCGGCTTATCGAGCAGATTGTTATCCAGATATTGCGGCTCATAGGCGGCCTTGAGGTTCTTGTCTTCCCCGCGGATGATGGCTTTGACGATCTTGACCATGACAGGGATGAATGGCAGCCATGCCAGCGTACATACGACATTGAAAGTCGTGTGTGCATTGGCGATCTGACGGGAAATGATATCGATCTCACGACCGCTCGGCGAGATGTACTGCACGAACTGTGCAAAGAGCGGAATGATGCACAGGCAGACCAGACTGCCGCTGATATTGAAAATGCTGTGCGCGATCGCGGTGCGCTGCGCATTTTTCGTCTGCCCGATCGATGCCAGAATGGCTGTGATCGTCGTACCGATGTTATCTCCCAGAAGGATCGGGATCGCACCGGTAAGGCCGATGACACTGCTGACGCCATCCGCTGCCGGCTGGGCCGCAAAATTCTGCAGCACGGCGATCGTAGCCGAGCTGCTCTGTACCACCAGCGTCATCACGCCGCCGAGAAGTACGCCCAAGACCGGTGTCGAAGAGACTTCTGCCATCAGGTCGACAAAGACGCTGCTGCCTGCGAGCGGCTTCATCACATGTCCCATGATCTCGATCCCCTCAAAGAGCAGTCCGAAAGAGAAGATGACCATGCCGATATTCTTCAGCTTCTCTGTCTTGCCGACAAACTGCAGCATGAAGCCGATGAAAATGATAGGATAAATGTAGTCGCTGAGCTTGAACGCCAGGAGCTGTGCTGTCATCGTGGTCCCGATGTTCGCACCGAAGATGACGGAGATCGCCTGCGGCAGTGTCATCAGTCCGGCACTGACGAAGCCGATCGCCATGACGGTGGTCGCTGAGCTGCTTTGCAGGACTGCCGTCACCAGCGCTCCGGCGAGCGCCCCCATAATCGGATTCTTTGTCAAAAAGCTGAGAATCTTTTTCATGCGCTCCCCGGCAGTTTTCTGCAGGGCATCACTCATCGTATTCATGCCGTACAGGAAAAGTGCCAAGCCGCCGATCAGGCCAAAGCAGATTTTGACTGTTTCATTCATTCCGTGCTCCTCCCAAGGAAACACGGACTCCATCGTCTTGCGCTGCAATCAGCGTTTCCTTACCTATATGAACCTTGGGAAACGCTGATTCAATCGCAGAGTCGAATTTCATATGGATTTTTATACATAGCTTCGTCATCATCCTC
>JAJWRZ010000223.1:0-2147 GCA_021633965.1 Dialister sp. | reverse complement strand
CACTCTATCCTGCGCCTTTGGCGCGGCCCTTCTCCAAGGGCCTGCTCAGATGAGAAGAATCGCGCTGTACGCAAACCCAATTCTCCATTCCCACCTACTCATTTCTACTTTCAAACTTCGCGTTCAGGGTTAGCCCCCTGGGCGGCTCCGCCCACTAATTGTGGATGAAAGCTTTGTCGAATGAGAAATTAGAAATGAGAAATGAGAAATGCGAAATGGTGGTGCGGCGCATAAAAATATGGAAGCGCCGCGTAGTATAAATAGGGCGATGCCCGAAGGTTTGCGATGGCAGGTTTCTCTCGTATCGCCAGCCTTCCCCTCCAGGGGAAGGCTAATATGGTGGCGGCTTCGCCGCGAATATATATGGGGCGATGCCCGAAGGTGGTACTTAGTCACCAGTCACTAGTCACTCCTAATCCCTAATCCCTAGCTACTAATCCCTAGCTACCAGTCACCAGTCACTAAAATCTCACATCGTAAAGATGTACGATGCGATCATGTCGACGATGAGCATGACGAAAAGGAGCGGAGCGGTGCGTTTGGCAAGGCGTATCGGGGCAAGTCCGGCAGTCCCGGCGATCGCGATGAGGGCTCCGCAGACAGGAGACGAGGCTCGGCCGATGGAGGTCGCGAGTTCCATCGGGAGGAGCAGTGTCAGCGTCGGAACGCCGAGTTTCGCCGCGACGGCAGGCGTCAGCGGGCCGAAGGCGAAGAAGGGGGCCGCGCCGCTCCCCATGATGATGGCGAAGACGTAAGTGATTCCCGTGAGGATCGCCATGATGAGGAGTGTCGCCCCTTTCATATCCGAAATCATATTCGTGAAAATCGTGATGCCGCCTAAGATTTTAATGCCTTCCGCAAAGACGGAGGCAGAAATGATGATCGCAACAACGGAGACGAAGACATTCGCCATGCCTTTGAAGATTTCCGCCATATCAGACGGGATCTGGCTCCTGTCTTTCCGGACGATGAATTCACAGACGAAGGTCACAGCAAAGCCGATGAAGTTCGCTGTGATGACGTCGATCTTGATAGAAGGGAGAAAATGCGCAGCAAAGACCAGCACCAACGGGATGAGCGGAAGGAACACATAGAAAAAGGGAACGGAGGGATTCTCGATTTCCTGTCCCTTTCCAAGCTCGCCATCGGCATCCGCCATGGCCGCGTCCTTCTGGTCCATGTAGCGGTAGTAGAAAGGAATGAGGAGCGCCGTCACAAGCACGATGGAGAGCACGACCTTGTACTGGTACCGGAGGAACATGTCGACGACATTCATCTCGGCGACATTCGCCATGAAGAGGGTGCTGCCGTCATTCGGGCCATAGTCAAGGCAGAGGAGTGCCAGCACAGAGGCAGCCGTGATGGGGCGGATCCCCAGAGCCATAAAGACGGGAAATACCGTCGCAAGCATCAGGACGGCCAGCGACGCCTGACTCGGCAGTACGAGCTTCAGGCACATACCGATGAGATAGAAGGCAGAGAGGATCAGATATTTGTTCGAGATCCCGCCCAAAAGCCGACTCGCGGTGAAGGCCAGCTTCGTCGAAGCGCCGATGTGCTTCATGTAGGTCGCATACCCGGTGACGACCATGATGAGCGTGCCGATGCCTGCGATGTTCTTCTTGAAGGTGGCGGTCAGAAATCCGAAGGTATCCAGAAAGACATTGCCCAAGGATCCCTTCGGCAGGATCGGTGTACCGGTCAAAAGGCTCGCTGTCATCAGGATCACCACGCCGGATGCGAAGAATACAAAGATCGCATTGTACTTTTTCAGGATCAGCTTCGCCACGATCACGGCAAAGATGACGGTGAGCGCGATCAGGAACCATGAATACATACTTACTCCTCCTTTGAAGCAAAAATTTTCCTCATTATAGCATAAGAGAAGGAGCGCAGAAAGCCGAACCGATACCGGCTCGGAGGCTGTCAGCTTCTATGGAAAAGCGGCTCCGCCCTGCCTTTAGCTCCCTTTACGCGAAATGGCACTGCCGGGGCAACGGTGGATCGCCAGCTGTCTGCACTTCCCGTCTTTTGTCTCCCGGTCCCACGCAAAAAAACTCCCCCTTGCGGGAGAGTTTTCTCCATTCAGCGGATGCTGAAATTATTTTGCGATCTTAGCTACAACGCCTGCGCCTACGGTACGGCCG
>JAJWRZ010000222.1:0-2204 GCA_021633965.1 Dialister sp. | reverse complement strand
CTAATGAGATGTCACCATATAAAAACGCCCCTATTTCCATTCCGGAAATAGGGGCGACATGCGCGGTACCACCCTACATTATACTCAAGCTCACATCCGTAACGTGGATAGACGCCTTCATTTACTACGTTCGAAGAAGGAGCTCACAGGTGATATCAATCAGTGGAATGTTCCGGCTTGCACCATACGCCGGCTCTCTATGCCATGGACCACAGAATGCTTTGTCCCGATCATCGCTTTTCAGGTGCCTGTAACGCAGGCGGCGTCAGAAACTACTTTTTTCATCTCTGAAACTCCCGGGTGAGCGTGCATCCCTTCCCTGCCGGCTCGCACCGATCGCCGGCTCTCTGAAAGTGCTACGGAATGCTTTTCCCGTTCCTAGCTATTCGTTCTTTCGTTGTGAAACTTATTATACTATGTTATTGATGAATGTCAATAGTTTTTTGTGATTAGTAATTGGTAATTAGGGATTAGGGATTAGGGGTTAGGGATTAGGAGTGACTAGTGACTAGTGACTAAATACCACGTTCGGGCATCGCCATTATTTACACTCCGCGGCGCTTCCATATTTTGATGCGCCGCACCACCATTTCGCATTTCTCATTTCTAATTTCTCATTCAAGCAGAGTTTTCATCCGCAATCAAAGGGCGACACGCCCCACGGGCTCCCTCTCCCCCTAAACAAAAAAGCAGCAGACCTTCGTCTGCCGCTTCCTGCCAGCTATTTCACGATGCGGATCGAGAAATAATTTTTCTTTCCTTTTTTGATAATAATGAACTGGCCATTCGTATTCGGATGCGCGGTGATCACTGCTTCCGTATCCTTCACTTGGATGCCATTCACGCGGATCGCGCCATTCTTCACATCTTCTCTGGCCTGCCGCTTGGACTTCTCTACGCCGCCTTCGACGAGTGCTTCGACGATATTGATGTTCTCTTCATGCACTTCGCCGCCCTTGGTATTGCGGAAAGCACCCTCGATCTCCTCGCCGGAGAGTTCCTCGATATGACCGGAGAAGAGTGCCTGCGTGACCTTCTCCGCCTGCGAAAGACCTGCCTCGCCGTGAACGAAGCGGGTGACCTCCTCTGCGAGCTTTCTCTGCGCACTTCTATGCTCCGGATGCTCTGCGACTTCGGTCTCAAGCGCATCGATCTCCTCCTTCGAAAGGAAGGTGAAATACTTCAGGTACTTCACAACATCGCGGTCATCCTGATTGAACCAGAACTGATAGAATTCATAGGGCGAGGTCTTCTTCGGATCCAGCCATACAGCGCCGCCCGCCGTCTTGCCGAATTTCGTGCCGTCTGCTTTCAGCATCAGCGGGATGGTGAGGCCGTAGGCATCGTGCTTGTCTTCCATCTTGCGGATGAGGTCGACGCCATTCGTGATATTGCCCCACTGGTCCGAGCCGCCGATCTGCAGCTGCACATCGTATTTGTCATAGAGCATCTTGAAATCGATGGACTGCAGGATCTGGTAAGAGAATTCCGTGAAGGAAATCCCCGTGTCGAGGCGCGATGCCACGACATCCTTGGCAAGCATCGTATTGATATTGAAAAGCTTGCCATAGTCACGAAGGAAATCCAGCAGGGAAATCTGCGCCAGCCAGTCATAGTTATTCACCATCGTGAAGCCGTCCTCTCCAAAGAGCCGCTTCATCTGGTTCGTCAGACATTCCGCATTGTGCTTGACCTGCTCCGCCGACTGGAGCACACGCTCCGTCTTACGGCCGGACGGATCGCCGATGGAGCCCGTGCCGCCGCCGATGACGATGACCGGATGATGCCCCGCCAGCTGGAAACGCTTCAGGATCATGAATGGGATCAGATGCCCGATGTGCATGCTGTCCCCCGTCGGATCGATCCCGCAGTAGAGAGAGATCGATTTCTCTCCCACCAGCTTGTATAAACCCTCTTCGTCAGTCTGCTGATTCACAGCCCCGCGCCATTTCAGTTCGTCGATGATATTCATTCCTGCACCTCATTATAAATATAGTCTATGGCTACCATATTACCATAAATAAGGGGAAAAGGGAACGGGTTCAGGGTTCGGGGTTCAGGATTAGCCCCTGGGGCGGGGCGCCCTTTGACTCCGTAGGAAAGCTTCGCTTGAATGAGAAATTAGAAATGAGAAATGCGAAATGCGAACTGGTGGTGCGGCGCCAGATCCTTCGACTCAGTTCTCACTGTTCCGCCTTTACATG